>CBDTZI010000097.1:0-9585 GCA_965364865.1 uncultured bacterium
CGCCATGATGTTACGAGCCAATTCGTATTGCCAGGGATGATTCAACCAGCCCGGTTTTCTTCCGTCTGCGAAGTGTGTGCTATATGCGTCACTGCCAGCGTACGGGGCAATCGCCTTACTCATCGCCCGGCTGATATGCGACAGACCATGGGTATCCAATAACGATCGATAGGCGGCGTCCTGTAAGCTACGGCGAATATGTTTCAGTCGTACCGTCGTCACGGGTTGACTCAGGCCAAAAATCGCACCCGGGTAGAGTAACAAGTTGGAGTTGTGCTCAATACATTCCTGAGGAGTAGGATTCTTTTTGTTTTCCGGCCAGCGGTTAACCATACCCATCCTCACCGCCTCAGCGCCAAGACGTTCGGCCTGCCAGGAAAGCACCCGGGTGTATGACGAGGGTGCGAAAATCGATGTCGAGCCGCTGTAGGGTGGTCGATCAAGCGTGATCCATGTCGGGGTTTTTTTCGCCTGTATTTCGGTCATTGTTTTTACATCGAAAAACTGAGCAGGCGGTGACCAGATATCCACATACGATGACAAGTCTAAATAGGGATAGTCAATCCACCCGAAAGGCTGCATGTCCTGCGGGATACGATTTGAAAGAATGCGACATTTGTTCGTACTTTTTTGCACGGTATCGGCGAAGTGTTGAAAGGCCTCGACAGCCTGCGGGGCCATATCGCCGTCATCCGGCAGCATCGCAAACGCGCGGCTCAGCCATTTTTGTTGTGCAAAATGATCGGTGCAAGCTTTCAGGTATTGAGTGCGAAATTGATCCGAGCCACGAGCTGAGGAGTCACGTTTTTTGTTTGATAGGGTGTGCTGATTTGAAAACACGGTTTGTAAAGGAAGTGGCCAACTCGGGGTTGGGATACGGTTTGCAAAAATGCGACCGTTCATGATGGGCGTCATGATAGAATCATAAGCTCGCCAGTCCATGACCACTTTTCCCAAAGTGTTGACCGTGACGAGGGGTGATAATTCCGGCAGCACCGGTGTGAGACGATGTCGCTGAAGAAGCTGAAGTGTAGAAGTCAATAGCGCGTCCATGTCAGCTTTCATGGGTAAGTTTTGCCAGTCATCTCGGGCGGGTGCGAAAGGGCGTCCCTGATTCCGAATGTGATGATAAAACAATGCACGGTGATCCAGGTCAACAAGAAAGGGGATTGCATTCTGATCGGGCAGAATAAATGGCCAAACCTTGAAACGAATCTGAATAATATCGATGATTTTTTCGTCTGATTTGAACTGGATGGCCGTGGAATAACTTCCTTCAAACGTGCCTTTGGGAATGTTGATATCCACCCAGAAGGTATAGGTCTGGTTGGGTTGTAATACTTCCGGCCATCCGCCGCGCGGAGCATCCAACGGGACAAGCACATCGAATCGCTCATCTTTGCGTTGGTTTGGAGGGATCAATCGTTCATGCCATCCGGGGAATGCACCGAGCTTGACTTTTTCCAAACGAAAAATTTCTATAACGGATGGGTCCAAATGGGAATCGGAAGTCGTCGGCGGGGTGATCGTGAACGAAGGTCGCAACAGAGGATTGCTGGCAGTGGTGATCGTGAATTGAAACGATACGGTTTCGTTAATCGCAGCGGAAAGTTCGATCCGTTTTTCAGACAATGTCGGATCGCCGTGTTTTGACGCTGCGGTTAGTAGATCGGTGTTATGAAAAACCCGCGTCGATACTTTTGGAGTTACAGACGAGCACCCCTGATTGAACAAAACAAGGGACAGGCTCATCAAGGTCATGAAGAATGTAAACGGGGAGAATGTACGCGGGGATTTCGCGACAAACCAACGGGTAGCCAATCTACGAACGAGCAAACCGCCAGCCCTCCAATTCATGATTCTTGAATCGCTTCAAGTCTTTACGGTTTATCAGCCCCAGGCGTGGGCTGATCGGCCTCAGGTTGATCCTCTTTCACGACCGGCGTAATTTCCGGCTCCGGCAGTGGGGGAGATTCAAGCTGTAATTCCGTAAAGACAAAATCCAGCATGTAAATACGATCCAAAGCCAACTGATGAAAGGGCGTGGTAGTCAGTTCTTTAGTGTCAGCCAATCGTTGCAAATAATTACGGGCGTTTTCCTTATGAGCCATGCTGTAATCAATAATAAAACTGTTTTGTTCAACAGTGGCTAAACCGTTCAAGGCGATGCCCTTGGCCAGCGGATTATCAGAAAACCGATCCAATATTTCCTGGAAACCGGATTGGGCCATCGTGTTGAGTTCGGGATCGGGTGCGTCGGGCACTTCTTGTGCAAGACGCAACGCATGCCGTGTATAATCAATCAGACTATCCAGCACAAAACGGTCGTCTGATACTTCATGGGTCATGGCTTTGAGTGATTGAAGAGATTGCTTGCCCATCTCGACGTCAGCAAATGTCAACTCGCTACGCCTGCGCCAGACATCTTCAACCGCCGCAGCTCGACTGCGAACCGTAAAAGCGATCACCGCAAACGTGCCAAAGACGATCAGAATCAACAAGCCGATACGCCCACCGTTTTCATCAATATAATCCTTGGCCACGGACAAGGCATGGGCCAAGTCATTTTCTTTCAGTTCGTGTCTTCGTTCTGTTTTCATCCCTGGTTATCTTTATCCTCGAATTAAGACCATACTTTAAGTTGCACTTCAAGGTGAGCGACTCGTCAAGAAACGGGTCATCACCATCCGTGAATTGATCCGAATCTTGTCGTCTCAACAGCGTCTATATAAGATAGGCTGTGATTTTTGTGCCGTCAATGGGCAACGCCAGGATGGCCGGGTTGGGGTATGATCAACCTCCGCTAATATCGCCCATAGAGCCTGAAATGAACCCGCCGTTCACTGGGGGTGTAGTAAGGATAGCCCAGCAGAGCTATAATGCATTTTTCGCCTAAATGAAGAAGGATGGAATCCGGTGAGAAAAGGTGAGAAAACATGGAACCTGCCGATCGGGGTAGCGTCCAAATAACGACTTTATTCTTGCATCATATTTTTAACAGGATCGACTATTATGAGCAAACGTTTAATTATACTCGCCGTTGTCGCCGCGATATTAACTTTGAAATTCGCTTTGTCATCCTCAGCTCCGCCCAACCAGATGGATGATACCCTGATAGCGTTCGTGCCTGCGGGTGGAGAATCGATAGAGATCAACAGAATAAAATCTACGGTTCTCTGGAAACGTGATCTTCCGGGTAAACCTCCACATACCGAAGCCGATCCGCAGGTTCGCGTGGAAGTGGATACGAGCGGTGGAAAAAATCGCCTCTATCTCTATATTTCAGAAGCCAATGGTTTTTACATGGATACGTTAGACATCGAAATCTGGCATACTGGAAAAGACAACGAGTACGACATCGATAGTACACCTCTTACCATTATTCATAAAATTTATAATAAATTCCTCAAAGCCAACGACACTCTGGTGGATTGCCTGGAAGTGGTCCCGGCGGAATTGGAGAATGTCGGCGGCGATATTGGGGATACGCAAAACTGGGATGCCGAGATCGTCAGCTGGATGGACAAACGAGTCAGGCAAAACGATCCAGACCCCTTACCCTTAATTTATGAATCCGATCGTTGCGATTAGGTGAACAGTTAGCTAGACAGGATCAGGATGAGAATCACCATCATCGATATCGCCAGCATGACGCCCAGACCCACAACCCATTGAACCGAGACCTTGGCAGATCGGCCGGGGATGGTGGTATCCTCAGCGTGCCGATCAATTCTTTGACCGCCATTGGCCAGGGTTTCCAGTAGAGAGTGATCGTATTTGTGTCGAGCTTGTAGTGGCGGTTCACCGCGTAACACCGCTTCCAGATCCGTAATCAATTCATTGCAAGTAGGATATCGATCATCGGGATTTTTGGCCATCATCACTTCGATGATCTCGCCCACACCCGCAGAAAGCGTTTTATTGATGTGGTCGGGTGGAATCAGCGGCTCCTTCAAATGTTTGTGCATCACAGCTGAGGGTGAAGTGCCGTCGAAGGGAACCTTGCCCGCCACCATATGATAAAACGTAGCACCCAGACCATAAATATCTGCACGGGCATCAATTTTGATTTCTCCGCGAATCTGTTCCGGGCTGATGTAATACGGTGTGCCATACGCCCGACCCGCTTCAGCGGCTGCGGTGGCATAGTCACCCACTTCACGGGCCAATCCCATATCGGCAAGTTTCAAATCGCCAGCTTTGGTCAGCATCAGGTTTTTTGGTTTCACGTCACGATGGATTAAACCCAGATCGTGGGCATGAAGAAGTGAACGGGCGGTTTGCAGAGTGATGCGTAACGCCTCGGCTTCGTCAACCGGGCGACTCCCGTTCAATAAATCGTATACGGTTTTACCATCGATGTATTCCATAACAAAATAGTGATAACCGCCCGACTCGCCTACGTCATACGCCTGAACAATGTTGGGGTGGTTCAATCGGGCTGCGGCACGTCCTTCACGATAAAAACGATCCACGAATTCCGGGTTTTCGCTAAGTCGTTTGGGAAGTACTTTGATCGCGACCAGTCGGTCCAGGCTGAGTTGTTTGGCCTTAAACCCCACCGCCATGGCCCCCTGACCCAGTTTTCCCAGAATTTGAAAGCCCGGTATCTGCTGGGCGGGACGATACATGGAGTCTTCGTCCATGGCCATTTGAAGTCGTGTGATCTGGGTGTGGGTCACAAACCCGTGCTGCGTCATTAATTCTGACAGGCGCGGGGACTTACCCTTCTTGCGAAGCGTAGTCTGCTCAGCACGAACCAGATCCACTTCGTTGGGTGTACAAAGTTTGCGTTCAACAACCAAACGTGCGAATTGTGAATCGTCGAGAGAGGACATGCCTTGCTCTGAATCGACGAGACTTGATGCCATATCAAATTGCTCCCAAAGCTTCAAGACGCGATAATATGAGGCATAGGACTCTAGGAGCCTCAATGCAAGTTTTCAACCAGAAAAATACAGATTTTATAAATTATTTTCGCGGTCCCGGTGACGGTTATTGGAACTAACTGCCCATGGGTTGTGAAAATTCTTACCGTCAACCAGTGATATCTGATAAACGCGCAATAATGACCACATTATCAGCCTATAAGCTGATTAGTCATAATCGCTGATTTTTCAGCAGGATGCATGGCCTGATCGTGGATCAACATATCTGTTATATTTTTCTGTCTATGTGAGAAAATACAGGGTTGAATCTCGTTCCAATCGGTGAAACCCAAAACGTTTTCGATGGCATCGTACAGCCCCTCTAACCCCTCACCATCTCGGGCAGAAATGGAGAGAGTCGTCATTTCGGTGTAATTTTTTTGAATTTGCGAAAGATCGCCTGGGACCATTAAGTCCTGTTTGTTGAATACGACAATCGTGCGAGCTGGATTGAGCTGCGATGCAATCATAGATTGGATATCGGTCGTAACTGTTTTCGAGCTGTCCAATACTAACAGTTGTAAGTCCGCATCTGTTGATTTTTTCTTCCCCCATTCAATGGATTGCTGCTCCAGGTTTGTTGCTTCGTCATGCCTGCCTGCGGTATCGACGAGAGTCACCGCTAACCCGTTGATTTCGATCGGTTCTTCCACCCAGTCACGCGTGGTCCCTGCAATGGGTGAAACAACGACGGCGCTACGTCCGATGAATTGATTGAATAAAGTCGATTTGCCGCTGTTGGGAGGTCCGATGAGAGCGATCTTGATACCTGTGATCAGTTGATTGGCCATCGTGAATCCACTGGACAGGGTATGTAGTTGTTCGATGGCTTCATCGGTTTGCGCCTTAAACCGTTCAGCAATCTGGATCAGTGTTTGAGAGAGTATGTTTCGTTGCAGCGCTAAAAATCGTACCGCTCGAATGGTTTTGGTTTGCATTAGTGCTACGTCGGCTTCACGTTCAATAAGGTTTGAAGCGGGCCACACTTGCACATTTTTTTCTACGTTTGATTCAACGCGTACCCCGCGATTCGATAAACCCTGTAAAATTCGTTCGATAATCCGTACGCCACCGTGTGTACAGATATCTACACTGACTGTGCTATCAAATCCATTGCGGTTGATCACCACGTCGTCGATGATTTCATCGTCGATCGAAAGGTCACCGTAATAAAGACGATCGAGTTGAAAATTCGACAATGAGACCCCTCTGGGAGATCGAAAAATTTGATCGACGATGGATAGAGTTTTGGGGCCGGATACGCGTATGACGCCTATGGCGCCAGTTCCGGGTGGAGTTAACAACCATGCCCGATTGGGTTCTTGTAATGTCATACACCCTGTTCGACCAGATATTTCGAATAAGCAAGACCCACGCCTCGCAGCGCAAGATTCAAAACAAAAGTGTCAACAAAATCACAGTAGGGTTGCATCAGTTCGAGGTCTCCGCCGGTCGCAACCACCTGAGGCCAGCGATTTAGATGAGATGCGAATCCTTCTACGAGGCCTCTAATCCCACCCGTCGTGCCACGACAAACTCCGGTCTGGATCGCTTCAATGGTGTCGCGCCCGTAAGGGCGATCGGGAATCGAAAGCGGTGCTTCGGGTAAAGCCGCGGTGTAATGATGTAGAGCTTGAAGTTGCATGTTTAATCCGGGCAGAATCGCGCCCCCCAGAAACACCCCTTCGTCGCTGACCAGATCAACCGTCACCGCTGTTCCAAAGGAAATAACGGTACAGCCCGTTTGAATTTTTTCGTACGCGGCTGCGGCCTGGCAAACCCGATCGACACCAACCGCACTCGAATCCAAAACATCCACATCCAGGGGCAGGGGAATGGTCTGACCCACAACCAACGCATCTTTTTCAGTGGAAGCCAACACATAAACACGAACCCGCTCAAGGACGTCGGGAACCACCGATCCAACAATGACCGCCGCGGATGATTCGTCGGGTAGCGATTTGATTTGCGCATCCAACGCATCGGTAAATGCGGAAGTATCGTGTGTCGGTATATTAATCGGTGAGATGACTTGATCCTTGATCCACGCCCCCATCGCGATCGTGGTGTTACCAATGTCGATAACAATAGAGGGTGCTTCTGGATCAAATTTTGGTATTTGCTGTATCACGTTTGTTCTCGATGGGGTGGTATTAAGGGCTCGGAAACTTCTTCGGGTTTTGTTTTTGTTTTGGCCTGCTGAACCATATCCCATAGCTTTTCAAGTACTATAGGTAATCCTACACCGCTGACGGCGCTGATGGGCAATACCTCTTTGTCGATCGCATCTGCAAAAGCATTTGCCCGTTCTTTTCCGTCGGTCAAGTCGACCTTGTTACCCACGATCAGCTCATTTTTGATCGAGAGTTCCGGGCTATATTTGCTCAATTCATTACGGATGGTTTCGTAAGACTGTTCTGGCGGCGTGATTGAAAATTCGTCACCGACGTCCACGACATGAAGTATTACACGCGTCCGTTCGATGTGCCTTAAAAATTCATCGCCCAGCCCCGCACCCTCGTGCGCGCCTTCGATGAGACCCGGAATATCCGCTAAAACGATTCGTCGATGAGATGACAATTCCACGATTCCCAGCTGAGGCGTAAGCGTGGTAAAGGGATAGTTGGCGATTTTGGGTTTGGCTTTGGACAATCGGGAAAGCAGGGTGCTTTTGCCGGCGTTGGGCAGTCCGACAATCCCGACATCCGCGATCAGTTTGAGCTCAAGTCGCAACCAGCGTTCCTGGCCAGGTGTGCCCCGTTCAAATTCTCTCGGCGTTTGATTGGTCGCGGTCGCAAAGCGTGCGTTTCCCCGGCCCCCTTTGCCCGGTTCTACCAGGCTGACCTGCTGACCAGGCACAGCCAGATCTTTGAGTAGGATGTTGGAATCCCGATCGAAAATCAACGTTCCCACGGGCAAACGTATGATCAATTCCTCACCTTTTCTGCCGGCCATATCCTTACTCAAGCCCGGTTGGCCGTTTTTAGCGATCCAATGATGGTGGCCTGAAAAGTCGAGGAGGGTTTCGACGTTAGGATCACCCACAGCGTACACTGCGCCGCCGTCACCACCGTCACCGCCATTGGGTCCGCCCTTGGGCACGAACTTTTCTCGTCGAAAGCTGGAGCACCCGTCGCCGCCTTTACCCGCACGAACATAAATTTCCGCTCGATCCACAAGCATAATAAGAAGCACTCAGAAAAGGATTGTCAGGACAGTCTGTAACTAAAAAGAAACGTGTGGTTCATGCAGCGAAAGTTTCGATTGATAAAAAACCCACGGAGTAATATCCGTGGGCTAAAATTTCGTGTTGATTATGGGGTCGGGTGGTTAGTTGTTTTGTAGAATGACATCAACCTTGCGCCCACGGAATTTCACCTTTCCGTCTTTAAGTGCAAAAAGTGTATCATCTCTTCCTCTACCCACGTTTAAGCCTGCTTTGTGTGGCGTGCCACATTGACGAATAATAATCGTGCCAATGGTGACCTCCTGGCCGTCGTAACGCTTTACCCCGCGAAACTGCGGGTTACTGTCTCTACCGTTTCGCGATGAACCACCGCTTTTTTTGTGTGCCATTGAAAAAACTCCATCTAGTTTATGATTAACGCATGACCCATTCACGGTGTTTACGAATCGGTCTGGCGTTAGCTCTTGTATTACGATCGCCGGGCAAATCGTACGATACCGCCAATGTTCTGCGAAGAAGAAAAAATCGTTGGTTCTCTCCGCTTTCAGATTGATTGGCGTTGTAGGTCGGGTTGGGTATTTTTTCAATTTCACCCGATAGCCCGCTGAAAAATACGGTAAAACTGTTTGCCTGTTTGTCAAACATCCGAAACAGCACCGCGGATGTTTTGGCATTTTCTTTGCCCTGCAAAAATAGTCCGCTGACTTTCGTCGGAGCCATAAAGAAGGGATATTCTTTTTTGTGGCGAGCGGCGACCCTATCATAAACGCTTGGGTTGATGTTCGCGCCGCCATTTACAATTTTCAGCGTGTCGGTGACCAGTCTGAACGACGGGTAATATTGAACGTCCCTGCCGGTGTTGTTGGTCACCTGATAAAGTACATACCAATAGGTCGTCGGTGTGGTATCGCCGGGCAGTTGTACGGTGAGGCGCTGGGGATCGTTAAATTCAAAATCCAGCTGCCACCTATTCGCAATCGTTTGGGGCCTGGGCGCAGCCCGCAACTCACTGGCTGCGATGCCCGCCAGAAACAATCCGATGATGATGTACGTTCCACACTTCATAGCCCAATTATCGTACCAAATAGACTAATCATGTCAACGAAAGCTGTGGGGCGATCGAATTTTGCCTGAATTGGGGTGCTCGAATAGACTGCGGACTGCGATTTGGCTAATGCAGGATTGATGAATTCGACGGCGTGTACCTTTGTAAAAAGATTAGAATTATGCTTGGAATTGCTCGGAAAGCACCATGAAATCAGGATTTGAACCAGGAATCAAGCATGAACTCACGATCGAGGTCACGGCGGATATGTGCCCGTCGTTCAACGGAGTGATCGTACACCGTTGTTATTCGACCTGGTCAGTCGCTCATCATTTTGAGCTGGCGGCTCGGATGGTGCTGGTGGACTATCTCGAACCTCACGAGGAAGGTGTCGGATCGCACGTCAGCGTAGATCATCTGGCTCC
>CBDTZI010000098.1:0-9583 GCA_965364865.1 uncultured bacterium
GTAAGATTAATGCCATACCCACTACGCCAAGTCCGCCGATGGCTAAAAAAACCGACAAGCCACGTCGCTTCGTTTTTTTCTCCAACAGCGTCACAAGCGGATTGAGCAGATAGGCAAATACGACCGCAGCCACGAAGGGCAACAACACATCGGAAAGATGTCTTATCAACGCGAAGACGCCCACCAATACCGCCAGCGAAAGCAGCATCCGCACTACACGATCGAAGGTGAATTGTTTGTTGTCGGTCATGGATATCTCCGCTGTGCGAGCTGACTAGTAAGGCAATTTACCTTCGACTTTCAAAGATATTGGACAATCCGCCCAAAACTGAGCCTTCGCCCTTACCACCGCCCGGTTTGATGTTGGCAAGAATTCTACCGGCTAATCGCGCAAACGGTAGCGACTGTACCCATACCGTGCCCGGCCCGCGTAGCGTCGCGAGGAACAATCCTTCGCCGCCGAAGATCGCGTTCTTTATGCCCTTGCTCATCTGAATGTCGTAATCCACGGACGGTTGAAACGCGACCAGGCAACCCGTATCCAGCCGAAGTGTTTCGTCCGCTTGTAGTTCGCGTCGATGGATGCATCCGCCAGCGTGCACAAACGCAATGCCGTCACCGGTTAATCTTTGCAGAATAAATCCTTCGCCGCCGAACAGCCCAGCCAGTATTTTCTTTTGAAACGCGATGCCGATATGGACCCCGCGAGCGGCACAGAGGAACGAATCTTTCTGGCAGATGATTTCCCCACCCAACTCATCCAGGTGCATCGGAATAATTTTTCCCGGATAAGGTGCTCCAAACGCGACCTGTTCCTGCTTATTTCCGACCGCACCGAACGTCGTGAGAAAGAGTGACTCACCCGTGACCATGCGCTTGCCTGCGTCGAGCAGCTTACTAAAGATTCCCTGTTGTTGTTTGCCGGGATCACCAAACACGGTCTGCATTTCGATCCCATCTGACATGTACATCATGCCGCCTGCTTCCGCGATGACGACTTCTTCAGGGTCCAGCGTGACTTCGACGAACTGCATGTCGTCGCCGAAAATCTCGTAATCGATTTCATCGGCGGATCTTGTTTTGGGAGCGGGGGGAACCGTGTATTTTGTCTTACCCATGCCCAGCGAAGCCACGTTTTTTGCGGGTGTCCAGTCGTGAACGCCCGGACCCCAGACCAACGTGTTGGCTCCATCCGCTCCTGAGATTGCATTTTTCAATTCGCCCAACGATATCGGCCCGGTCGTCTGGCCATTTTTTGCGTAATACCATTCGTCGTTACCGGCCATGATTGATCCTCCGATGATAAACCGTTATTTTCCTGTTCGTGATCAGAATCCGTTTTTGAAGCGATTCCATCTTACTATCGTCCAGATTCCCGCTTCGCCGCGAATTCCTTCTCGGCGATTTGTGGAGGACCGAGAAAGGATTCTCGGCCCAGCGCTATATACGCCGGGGACAAGTTCTGACGTTTCGATTCAATATGAATTACTCGGTTCTATTTTTTTGTAAGCCGGATATAGGTCACCTGTGCGGCGGCGACTTGTACACCTTTATCGTTGTACAGGTCCACGCTGACCGGGCAGAGCGTGCGGCCCAGCTTGATGACGCGGGCGATCGCGGTCACGTCGGTAAAGCAGGGTGATAAAAATCGAATGTTCATATCCGTGGTGGTTAAATTTTCATCCGCACCGGTTTGCGTCATGATCGCAAAACAGGCGATGCTGTCTGCGATGGTCATCAAGATCCCGCCGTGCAGCGAATCAAAAACGCCGTCGTATTTTTTGCGATAGGGTACGCGGGCTCTACACATTCCCTCTTCAAATTCCTCAATGCGAATTCGCAGGGTTTCGACAATCGGAATCCTCTGGATGCGATCCATGATCGCTTGTTTCAGTGCTTGATCCATAATGTTTTGCTAATCCTTATACTGACTTAAAATGTTCAAATGATTGCAGGCAATCTTGACAATAATGAATCGATCGACAGAGCGTGGGGCCAAAGATCGACTCCAGATCGGTATTGGTTGAATCACAAAAGGGGCAGGGCGTTTTTTCCAGGTCTGGAGATTCGCCACCGGTACAACGTTTTCCCGGTGGTGCAAGACCAAATTCCTTAAGCTTCTTCAGTCCTGTCGGTGTGATGCGATCCGTGGTCCACGGCGGATCGTATACTACGTTCACGGTTACATGATTTTCGCCCGCATGTTGAATCGCTTTGCGGATATCATCACGGATCATATCGAGCGCGGGACAGCCCGCAAACGTCGGAGTCATATCCACGATGATCCCTGTCTCGTCCAGACGCACGTTTGCGATCATGCCCATCTCCATGATGGTGATGACGGGGATTTCCGGATCCGTGACGGTTTCCAGGGCGCGATGAACGGTGGACAATCGGTCGGTGTTTTGGGTCATAGTTGGTTCCGATGTAATCACGGCTGTCGGAAAGATTGTTCGACTACCACTTTGCGGACGGATCGATGTTATACACCAATTGCATCCCCTCGAGCAGTTCCGCAAGCTCCTTCGGGTGTCTCCCGACCCGGCCACCGTACGCAGGCTTGGCATTGTCCGGAACTTTTAATCCCGCATCAATCAACACCGGCGCGACCGCCGATTCCCATTGCGTGTTCAGTTCCTGCTCACGCGGGCAGATGCCAGCGGCTGCCAAAGGCTCATCCGCTTCGGTCGGCTCAAACAAACCCAGCGCGTGCGGGTAAGCAGTGTCCAGGGCCGTCTGCATTTTCTTTTTCGATTCTTCCGTCGAGTTGCCCAGACGCAGTATCCAGGTTCGGCCGTGCATCAGATGATATTTTTCCTCACCCCAGAGTTTGCGAGCCAGTTGGGCAAGTGGAACCAGCGCGGACCCCGTGTAAGCCGCTAGTCGCACCGACTCTGCTGCGTCATAAAGAAACTGACGAACAATGCTGAACGCCCAGTCGCGTTCGTGAGGCAAACTCACCAGTGAGGCACATCGAAATTCTCTAACCGTACGACCAAACGCCAGGGTATCGGGATCGGATTCACCGAGTTCGCGAAGCAGTTGATAATAAGCCTGGGCGTGACCCATTTCGTCCTGGGCCATACTTGAAAACGCGATGTCTTCTTCGAGGATGGGGGCGAGACCCGTCCACTCCGAATTACGGTGGCCCATAATGATCTCGTCGTCCGCGAGGCGATAGAGCAGATCCATCACCGCGTCTTTGGTGATTCCATTGAGTGCATCCAATGATTCGATTTTGGTCATGACATTGAACCCTTTTGATCTGCCTTGCGAATAGTTTTGGGAGTTACATAGCCCCATGATTCGCGATAGCTTTTGTCGGTGCCGTGATTAAAAATGTCGTCATCTTCGTATTGGCTGGCCGTGATCGCTTCGGCGGGTACGACCCAGAGGTTGACACATGCCTGGCGACGTGTGTACTGCTCCTTCGCCAACAGCAGCGCCATCTCCGCATCGGTCGCGTGTATCGAGCCGACGTAAATGTGCGGCTCACCCCGCGACTGTTGATGAAATACTTCGTATATAGGCCATTGTGTGTCGGTCATGATGATTCTCTCAGTTATTTTTCACCGTGTTTGCCATCGCTTCACGAACCCACAGGCCATCCTCGTGGGCCATTTTTCGTGTTTGTACACGCAATGCACTGGCGGGTCCGCCACCGCGCACCACACGCAAAAATTCTTTCCAGTCCGGCTCGGTGTAGGACCATTCCCCTGTTTCTTTGTCGAGTTTTAAGTTTTCATCTGGCAGGGTTAAGCCCAGGTCGAAAATTTTGGGAACAAATTGTTTTAAGAATTGCTGACGTTGTTCATCGTTGGTTTTTAGTTTCACTTTCCAGCGAACCAGGATACCCGTGTGTTTTGATTCCTTATCCGACGGGCCGTGAAACATCATGATCGGCGACCACCAGCGATTTAAGGCGCCCTGCAACATTTCCTTTTGCGTTTTGCTTCCTGTCGCCAATGTGACGCACATCTCGTAGCCATGCTTCATGTGAAACGCTTCCTCATAGCAGATGCGTTTTAAAGCGCGTGTATAGGGTCCGTAGGATCCGTCCGCCATCATGGTCTGGTTAATGATTGCAGCCGCGTCGATTAACCAAGCGATCACCGCGACATCCGCCCAGGTTTCTGCGTGATAATGAAACACGTTGGAGAATTTGCTTTTGCCGGCGATGAGCGATTCGAGCATGGATTCACGCGACGGACCGAGCGTCTCCGCCGCACGATACAGCAGCTGGGCGTGACCCACTTCGTCCTGCACCTTGGCGACCAGCGCCATTTTACGTTTGAAATTCGGAGCGTGGGGGATCCATTTCCCTTCGGGCAACGCCCCGCAGATTTCGCTGTTGGCGTGAACGTGGATCAACCGGATCAACTGGTTGCGATATTCGTCCGGCATCCAGTCTGCGGGCTCGATCTTTTCGCCGCGATTGATGCGGGCTTCAAAGTTTTCGAGGCGATCCTGGTATTCTTCTTTGGATAATCCGTTATATTTTATCTCGTTGGCAACAACCATGATTCATTCCTGTTATATCTGAGCCGCAGGTTTTAGGCTGCGCGGCTAACCAATAGTGGCACACTTAGTTATGTCCCCGCGCGGCGTAAGCCATGCAGCAACATGTCCGTTAATTTTCTGGCGATGTCTTCCGGGGTCATTGGACCGTCAGCACGATACCATTGATAGATCCAGTTCATCGAAGACAAAATCAGTAGCGTGGCGAATTTTTCATCCACGTCCCACATCACGCCTTCGCGGATGCCGTCGCGCACCAGCTGGCGAAACATTTTTTCGTATTCATCCCGTCGAGCGGCGAACTCGCTTCTGCGGGGTTCGCTAAGGTGTCTCCATTCTGTCATATGGATCGCCGCTCCGGATGCATCGTCGGTAATGACTCGAACGTGGGCCACGATACACTGGCGGAGTTTTTCGATCGTCAGCAGATCCGCGTCCATGATGGGTTTCACCGCGTTGAAAAACCGATCCGCCGCCGCCGAGAGGATTTCCCACAGCAAATCCTCCTTGGTTTCGATGTGGGTGTAGAGGCTTCCCGCCTGGATATTCAAGGATTCTGCGATTTCGCGCACGCTGGTGGCTTCATATCCACGTTCGCAAAACAGCTTTTCCGCCGCTGCAAGAACCTCGTTTTTTCGTTGAAAATTGGTATCTGCCATGAATTTCTATCCTAACAAGCGCTAGTTATTTTAATTCATCTGGATATATTCGTCAATCTGATCTCCCGGGGGGCGTTTGGCGTACCATGGTATAAGAAAACAGTCCAAATTATGGTACCCTTGTGTGTTCAAGTGGCATGAGGCTGGATTTTTTGCAGAATTCAGATTATCTGTTGGATGAAAAATCTCCTGTTTGGGCTGTTTGTTTGGAGAACCGTTATGAAGAAATCGGTCGTCGGTTATACGGGATTTATACTGGTGGTCGCAGCAGGGCTGTTCTGGATGCGCGGCGTACAAGGGGAGACAAAACCCATGCATACATCGAAACCAACGGAAGTGGGTCATCACCCGCAGAGCAGTCAGCCTCAACATTCACGCACTGGTTATGATATCACGCCGCTCAGTCGCGAGCGCATTGAAGCACTCGCGAAAAAACTTACTCCCCAACAGCACCACATCGTTGTCGAACATGGTACCGAACCTCCGGGAACTGGTGCGCTGTTGCACAACAAAGATACCGGCGTGTACACCTGTAGCTTGTGCGACCTGCCGCTGTTTACTTCAAATACGAAGTTTGACTCGGGCAGCGGTTGGCCCAGCTATTACGAACCGTTTGACCCTGAGCATATTCACGAGATCAGAGATGCGAGCCTGGGTATGACGCGCGTTGAAATTTTATGTGCGCGGTGTCGCTCTCATCTTGGCCACGTATTTGAAGATGGCCCCAAACCAACGGGCCTGCGTTATTGTGTAAACTCCGCTTCGTTGGGATTTTTCAACGAGAACGAAAACAGTAAACGTCCAGCCGGCGCTCAACCCGTTCACATGGAAACCACATACTTTGCGGGTGGGTGTTTCTGGGGAATGGAAGATCGTTTTCAACAGGTTCCCGGTGTGATCAATGTTGTGTCTGGTTTTTCCGGCGGCAAAACGACGAACCCAGCCTATAAAGATGTGAGTCATGGCAGTACCGGCCACGCGGAAACGGTTATGGTCACGTATAACCCTAAACGGGTAGATTACGCCAAGCTGTTGGAATGGTTTTTCAAGTTTCATAACCCGACGCAACTAAATCGACAGGGTCCGGACGTGGGCGATGAGTATCGAACCGCGATTTTTGCAGCTGATCAAAAACAGCTCGACCTGGCCAGGAAGTACGTTGAAAAATTGCAGAGTTCAGAGAAATTTCGTGACCGAAAAATTGTGACGCAACTGCAATTGGCCGGTCCGTTCTTTGCAGCAGAGGAACGTCACCAGGATTACCACGAAAAACACGGCGGATCCTGTGCGCTGCCATCGGGTCAATAATTTTTCACCACTAAGATGGTTAGCGTATGAAGTGACTGGGTGTCATGCCCAAGCGTAGCGCGGGCATGTTACTCAATATATACAATAGGTGAGTGAAGAGTAAGACTTCTACGAATCAATCAAGGTGACTCATTACATTAATGACTACACCGTTAGGATCGGTTACATGAAAACGGCGCACACCCCAGGACTCCGTCGTAAGTGGATACACAATCGGTATGCCACGAGCCAATGCCTGCGCATGTAACAACTCAACTTCACTAACCTCGATTGTTAGTGTGATATTCGAAAGTTTTCGCAACGGCTCTTTTCCCTGTAATATGCTGATTTGTGCGGCTGGCTCATTCGGCGACGCAAGAGTGATGATCCAGCCCATGTCCATCACGACCTGAAATCCCAAGAAAGACACATAGAACTCGCGTGTTTGGTCCACACACTCCGATGTGATATTGGGTACGACTCTTTTGATGCTCATCGAATCTCTTTCGTCTTTATCGCGGTCAATAGGATTTCCTGCTCTTAAATCAGCATGGCATGGTTTCTTGCCGTTGAGTACATTTACCACATCGTCTGCCAAAGTAAATCCGTACGACTATACAATCAACAAAAATTACAAGTTACAAATTATGAATTAAGAATCGACGATGGGTGGCATGGGGAAACTAGTTTACAGACACCACCGTTTGATATACTGTTTTGCGATCGTGACGATAGCGGTGATAGAAATTTCCGGCCATGTTTTCCCACTTGGCACGACAAATGTCATGTCGTGGTTATCGCTTAAGAAATATATTATTTGAAAGCCCGATAGGGCGGCACAATACGAATTCGATTGCAAACTTTTTTATGGAGTACACCCGTGTCTGATAATCTCAAAGGTCGTCATTTTTTGTCCATGCTGGATTTATCCAAAGAGGAAATCCTGCAGGTGCTCAACACCTCTCGAACACTCAAAGTTTCACACAACGAAGAGGGTCCGAAACCGCTCAAGGGTAAAACGCTGGCTATGATTTTTCAGAAACCATCCCTGAGAACAAGGGTCTCTTTT
This sequence comes from uncultured bacterium, assembly GCA_965364865.1. Lineage (GTDB taxonomy): Bacteria > Planctomycetota > Phycisphaerae > UBA1845 > UBA1845 > CBDTZI01. Next base: position 7,534 of record CBDTZI010000098.1, read on the forward strand.
GAGACGGGCATGACCAAGCTGGGCGGCCACGCGATTTATCTTTCCCCCAACGACATCAGCCTGGGCAAGCGTGAGACGACCGAAGACATCGCCTTGGTGCTCTCCCGCTACGTTGACATCATCATGGCTCGTGTTTTCGGTCACGATATCGTCGAGGATCTGGCCAAGTATGCCACCGTGCCCGTCATCAACGGCCTGAGCGATTTTGAGCACCCCTGTCAGATCATGGCCGATCTGCTGACCATTCTGGAGCGAAAGGATCGTCTGGAGGGCCTCAACGCCTGCTACATCGGTGACGGCAACAACGTCGCTCATTCGCTGATGTTCGGAGCCGCTCGCGTGGGCATGAACATGACGATCATCACGCCAGAGGGTTACGAGCCAAAGCAGGAAGTGACCAACAAAGCCAATCAGGTCGGTGCGGAAAACGGCTGTAAGATCAGCGTCTCGAACGATCTACAGGCTGCCGCCGGTGCTGACGTCCTATATACCGATGTGTGGGCGTCGATGGGCCAGGAAGACGAAGCGGCAGCTCGAAAGAAAATTTTTGAAGCTTATCGCATCGATATGGATACCATGAAGATCGCCGATCCCAACGCGGTTATTCTTCATTGCCTGCCAGCTCACTACGGAGACGAGATCGACTACGAAACATCTCGCTTGCCGAATTCAGCCATCTTTGATCAGGCTGAGAACCGCATGCATGCCCAGAACGGCCTCATGGTACATTTTGCAAGCGCGTAGTGTCATTGGGCAACCATTGCCGCATACGTTAACTTGCGCAGATACTCAGCGAGTATGGATATTATAGTCCGTGCATTGATTCATTCAGGATGAGTGTTTATTCTTCCGATCTAGACCTATAATCTTACAGGAGAGGTTGAAGATGATTAAGGGGGCGAAGCAAATCCCTGTTGGCTTATTTTTCTGAACCATTGATGAACGATGATGTCCGATTCAAATTTACTGCAAAAACGTATGGTGATCGCTCTGGGTGGTAACGCCATTTCCAAACCGGACGAGGAAGGTAACGTCGATCAGCAGTTTACCAACTCGCGGATCACAGCGGTTGCGCTGGCGGAGTTGATTGACGACGGCCATCAGCTCATCATCACACATGGAAACGGCCCGCAAATCGGAAATTTTTTATTGCGTAACCGAGCCGCCGCCGACGCCATTTATCCACTACCGATGGAAGTTGCATGTGCGCATGTACAAGGCGGTATGGGTTACATGATCGCGCAGACGTTAACCAATGAGTTGACCCGGCGCGGAGTCAATCGCACGGTGACGTCGATCGTGACCACGGTGTTGGTGGATCAGCATGACCCTTCGTTCGCAACGCCAACCAAGCCCATCGGCATGTCCTTACCCAAAGAAGAGGTCGATCGATTTGCCACGCAAAGGGGCTGGACGGTAACCGAAGTGAGTCCGGGAATGTATCGACGGTTGATCGCTTCGCCGAAACCATTACGCATCATGGAAATCGATACGATTCGCAAAATTGTTGATGATGGCGAGCTGGTAGTCGTTTGTGGTGGCGGTGGGATTCCAATTATTCAAAATGAGCAAAAGGAATTGTCTGGCGTGCGGGCGGTGATCGACAAGGACCACGCGTCTGCGTTGTTGGCGGCGGAGCTGGACGCGGACAGTATGATGATTTTAACCAATGTGGATCGCGTATCAATCAACTTTGGCGAGCCCGATGAAAAGCAGATTGAAACGATGACGGTGGCAGATGCACAGCGATACATGAGTGAAGGTCAATTCCCAGCTGGTTCCATGGGGCCCAAGGTGCAGGGGGCGATCGATTTTCTATTAAACACATCCAAACCCGATGCCAGTGTCATCATCGGCCCGCTGCACAAAGCCAAAGACGCGATCGCCGGAAAAACCGGTACACTCATCACGAAAAATTAAAGACTTCTCAATCCTTCCCCTGAGCCGCGGGCTTTACAATAAATGGCATCAACGACTATTGCGCCCTAGGCTTACGATTGCACGTCCCGTAGGGACAGAATGATAATAGCCCAGCGATTTATCGCTGGGT
>CBDTZI010000099.1:0-9580 GCA_965364865.1 uncultured bacterium
GGTCGCACATGTACCGCTGGTCGAGAAAGATGACTGGCTTTATTCGACCGATCGTAATACGCGACGAAAATATCCGATTCGCGACGGGATCCCAATCATGTTGATTGACGAATCTCAGGTCGCGGACGAGGAAGAATTCGATCGAGTGATGGCTGAGAAAAATACAACGAGCGATTAACGCACAATAAACGAAATCGCAAAATTACGTTTTCAAGAAAGAGAATAACAAATGGCAATGGACGAAGGTAAATCATATCACACGTCGAACCGGTTCCCCGAACGCCGAAAAAAGGAATGGGTTGGCCCGCTGGTGGATTACAAAGAAGTGGATCTGCTTCGCAAGTTTTTAACCTCCAGCAGCAAAATGATGTCCCGCAAACGCGGTGGCACCAACACGCAGGAACAACGAGCGTTGAAGTTGGCCGTCAAACGCGCACGCTTTTTAGCGTTAGTCCCCTACTCCGGGACGTAATACAAAGCCAGAATAACTAAAACTCGAATGTAGCGCCGGGGTCTATCCCCGGCGTTTTTTTTGTAACTCTCCGATATCATCGGGAGATTGAGAGAAACCAGCAATGTCGGACATTGCTTGGCGCACATGGTTCGCTCACGCATCCTAACATGTTAACTTTACATCTGCTCTACGGTTTCGATGCCCAAAAGGGACAGGCCCAGTTTGAGGGTACGGGCGGCGAGGTCGCACAGGCGCAGACGTGAATCGCGAACACTTTCCGGCGAGGCATCGATGACCCGCACACCGATTTTCTTATCGTAGAACCGGCTGAATGTTTTCGCCAGATCGTAAAGATATTCCGTCAACACGTGCGGCGCAAGATCGCGACCCACCACCTCAAGAATATCCGTAAACTGCAACAATTTTTTTCCCAGTGCGATTTCCATAGGATGTTCGAGTATAAAAGATTGATCGGTCGAGACTTCCGCAACGTCTACGCCGGCCTTTCGATTGATCGAACGAATCCGAGCGTACGCGTAGAGCATGTACGGAGCGGTGTTCCCCTCCATGGCGAGCATGTGATCGAGATTAAATTTGTAATCACTTTGCAGAGCGTGCGATAAATCGTAATACTTCACCGCAGCCAACCCGACGACTTCTGCGACGTTAGCCGCTTGATCATCGCTCATCGCTCGTTCTTCTGACTTTTGATCATCCAACACCGCACGCGATCGCGCCACCGCTTCATCGAGCAAATCCTTGAGTTTGACCGTGCCCCCTTCACGCGTTTTGAAGGGTCGCCCGCTGGCGGCCAACATGTTGCCAAAGCCAATGTGTTGTAACGAAACATTTTCGCCCACCCACCCAAGCTGTCGCACCGCTTCAAACACCATCTCAAAATGCTGTTTCTGCGCGAGACCCACCACATAAATAATTCGCGTGGCTTTGAGCTGATCGACGCGATGCACAATCGTAGCCAGGTCGGACGTGGCGTAATTAAATCCGCCGTCGGACTTTCGCACGATCACCGGTAGTGTTTCTGAGTCACGCGTCTTAAACCGATCCATGAAGATACACAACGCACCATCACTGATCGAAACCAATCCGTCGTCACGCGACTCGATCATCGCTTCCACGCGTTCTACGATTTTCTCCATCAGCTCGGTGTAATAACTCTCACCCCGATCCTCCAATCGTACATTAAGTCGATCATAAATCGCATGACAGTGGCGCAATGATTCATCACAAAACGCCTTCCAGATTTTTCGCGTCGCTTCATCACCCTTTTGTAATTTCACCACGGTTTCACGAGACTCCGTTTTGAAATCATCATCCGCATCAAACCGTGTTTTCGCCTGGACATAAAACGATTCGAGATCGGCAATGGCTAATTCGTCGGGTTGATCCATCACTTCCGGCTGCGTCGCACGCAAAAACGCAACGAGCATCCCAAACTGCGTACCCCAGTCGCCAACGTGATTTTCTCGATGAACGTCGTGTCCTTGAAATTCGAGCACACGGCAGATGCAATCTCCAATCACCGTACTGCGCAGATGGCCGACATGCATCTCCTTAGCCAGGTTCGGACTCGACAAGTCCACCACCACCGTCTCGCGCTGGGCAACCTGCTCAATCCCCAATCGATCTTCATCCGAATTCGCATTCGCAGATGGGATCAACTGTAGACTCTGTGCGACAAACTCGGGTTTCAGACGGAAATTGATAAAACCGGGACCGGCGATTTCGGGTGTTTCGCACATCGAATCCACATCCAGGGCTTCGATAATCTCCGCGGCGACGTCGCGCGGTTTTTTTCCCAATTTTTTGGCCAGCCCCATAGCTGCGTTGGATTGAAAATCGCCGAATTTTTCGTCTTGCGATCGACGGAGAATGGGATCACCCTCGACACCGATTTTCGACATCGCGTCACGCACACACCGATCAAGTTGCTGCTGTACAGACTTCACGAAACCAGACTCCCTGTTGGATTTTGTTTTACTTTGTTCGTATCAGACATCAAGATTACGACATCTAATGAATCATGTCGACCAAAAACACAATGAGTGAGTATCTTGAATGTTAAAAAAGATTGATGAAGACATCACAACAATCAGGCGGATTCGCTGCGGATCCATGAAATGTGTGGTGCATCGCCCCAGAGCAGTTCCAGGTCGTAATAATCTCGATAGGGTTTGGCAAAAATGTGAAACACGACATCGATGAAATCGATCACGATCCAGGTGCCGCCTTCGTACCCGCACTTGCCATAGGGCTTTTGACCAATTTTTTTGCCGTATTCCACGATCATATCAGACACCGCACGCATCTGACGGTCGGACGTGCCGGTCGCGATGATGGTGTAGTCCATAACCGTGCTGATCCCGCGCAGATCAAGCCCCAGCACATCTTCCGACTTATGGTCATGAGCTATTCGCGCAAGCTCGATTGCAAACTGGTGGCCATTAAGATTCGTCACGCCCAGAGTATAGCATCTGCTTGTGAAAATTCCAGCATCACTAGCGCCATTTCCATAAAGGTAATGCAATATCTTAGCTCCCCTCCTTACCAAGGAGGGGCTGGGGGAGGTTTTTACCAGCTACTAAAACTAGTCTCCAATATAATAGGCACCAGCCGACCTACCCCCCTCAATCCCCCCTTGAAAATAAGGGGGGAAGAAAAGCGACACATCCTTGTTGGAAACGGGTCTAGGTAGGCGAGCACTGCTGGTCGATTTAGGGCTTCGACGGGGATTGTGGAGTCGGGCCGCGCACGAAAATGAGCGAGAAGAAATGGCCCAGCCAATAGGTGCAAAAAGCCAGCAACACATCCACCACACACGACACCATGATCAGCACGACGCCTATGGCGATCGATTTAGCTCCATCCAGCCCGATCTCTCCGGGCTTTGTAATCACAAACTCCAGAAGCTTGAAAATATCGTCGCTGCGGATGCCCTCATAAAGAGGAGGATTGTCCACCCCGTTGATCGCGGAAACGACGCGTGTGGTGATCGTCGACCCCATTTCGTAGTAATCACCCGGAATGTTGTAAAACGGAGCCAAGCCGACCACGACTCCGATGCCGAACAGAATCGGCCGACGTTTACGTCGTGACAATTTCATGCAAGTCACGCCGAAAACCAACGTCATCACATAGGGCATAAAATCGGTCACAAAATAGCAGAAATCGGATCCATGCGTATCGAAGCCGGTAAGTTGACCGGCGTAATCGCTGCCGACGTGAATGAACGGGAAATATTTCGCGTATAAAGACGCTCCGTAGATGGCTGACATGTCCAGCCGATCCACCGTACCGCCTGAAACGATACAACCCCAAACATGCATCAGCTCGTGTGGTGGTACATACAAAAACCAGACCACGACGATGGCGATCAGGGGCGGCCCCAGTGCCCGGAACGGGCTTTTCACCTTCACCATCGCTTCCAGGCCGTTCAATGTGTCTTGTATGGGTAGCAGAAAAAAGCGTTTCATTTCATCTCTCGAAGCTTTATCACAAAACAGGAATTTCGGTTGATCGAACTTATCTTACAATAAAATACTACCGCATGCACAAATGTCGTCACTAGGCCACGAATGACCCTCTTTTCTATCGAGAATGTGCTAGCGTATATTTCACAACGAACAGGCCTGTACTATACGTCGTCAAAATTTGTAAGATCACACAACAAAAGAGTGGAAATCGTTGACGCGGGATGTAAATTGCGGGTACGATCCGCACGCCTGATTGTACGTTTCGTTGACCTGTGGGTACTTAACAGGCCTGATCACCCCGTACCGCAGTCCGTACGTTTCATCTAAAGGTGATACGAATTCTTCAGACACGAGTGTAAGCGTCCAAATAAATCAAGAACATTTGCGAATGTCATAACCATGAACATGAAAAAATCACGACGGTCCTTATCTTTATTATCCTGCTGCCTGTTTTTATCCTGCGTCCTGCTTATTAGCAGCACCGCTACTGTTCGGGCGGGGATTTCGCCGTGGGCATGGCAACTCCGCATGATCGCGGCGACGGGACAACTCGGCGGCGCCAACAAACAGGTAGACATTTCGGACGAACGACAGCAGGCGCATCTGCCGGACCCGGAAGATTTTCGCACCGCCACTCAGAAAACGCTGTTGCAAGCTCACGACAAGGGAAAAAGCAGAGAAACCATTTACCTGCAAAGAACCCTGGCACTCATCGATTCCATTCGCCGCGACAAACAACTTCGTCTTTCGCTGGAAGATGTGATCCATCGCACGCTGAAAAACAATTACGCCATCGAGGTGCAGCGATTTAACCCCGCGATCGAAACCACGAAAGTAGTGGAGGCGGAGTCCGCTTTTGACGCTGTCTTTTTTACGAATGTCACCAAAAACAACGTCGATCGCCCCTCCGGTTCGCAGTTGACCGCGACCGATCTTGATTTTTTCAACATGAATACCGGGGTACGCAAACTGCTCCCCGCCGGAACCCAGGTGAGCGCACGTTACGAATTGAACCGTACGAAAACCACTCTAACTTTCCAGGAGATCAACCCGGAATACACCACGAATCTGATCTTTGAAATGCGCCAGCCCTTTCTTCGTGGCTTCGGCATGGATTATAACCGCTCACTCATTTTGATTACCCAAAACGACCGACGGATCAGCGACTGGGTGTTTCAGAGACAAGTTCGTGACACCTTGAGAAATGTGGAAGAGATGTATTGGCGATTGTTGCAGGCACGACGCGATCTGGTGATCAGCGCTCGCGTGTTGGCTGACTTTGAACAGATTTTGGAATACCTCGATGCGAGAAAAGATTTCGACGTCATCCCCGTACAACTCAACGCCACTCAGGCCAACCTCGAACAATCCCGTGCGGAATTCATTCGACGCGTGTCCAATGTCTTTGACGCGGAAGATCGGCTGATCTCCGGCATGAACAGCCACGACATCAACCTGGCGGATAATGTTGAACTGATCACCACCGATTTTCCTCAATTGAACCGGATCGTGATTGATCGATTGGCCGAAGTGAAAGCCGCCATCGAGAACCGCCGGGAACTCAAAGAGCAGCAATCCCGTGTCACCAACGCCAAATTAAACGCCGGTCGTGCGAAAAACAATGAAATGCCCCGATTAGACATGACTTTTCGATCGACCACCGCGGGTCTTGCCAAAAACGCGGATCAGGCTTTGGATCAGGCGTCAACGAGCAATTTTATCGAGTATGCCATTGGAATGGAGTTTGAAGTGCCCATCGGCAATCGTGGCCCCATCGCCGCCTATCAGCGTGCGAAACTGTTGCATTTACAACAGGTCGCGTTAATGAAAAAAACCCTGGAAGACATCATCCTGGATGTCAACCTGGCTGTGAGAAAATTCAACACCGCATACGATCAGATCAGCCCGAGCTATGAATCCGCTCAGGCCCGTGAACGTGAGGTCGAATCGATCGTCGCCCGTGCGGAACGCAAGGACTTGAACACGCTCAATTCCGAACTCAGCGCCCGACAGAGCTTAGCCAACTCACGCAGCGCCATGCTCAACGCTATGGTGGAATACAACATCGCCATTATCGATCTGGAGCGAGCCAAGGGTACGCTGCTGCCCTACAACAACGTCATTACGGTCGGCGATTAAAGCTGCAGTCGCTATCCACAAGGGGTGTCACCACAATTAATGCAAACAACGGCTTATACCAGGCTGCATAAGTAAGTTAGCGTAACTCCCCTTTTGATTTCAAATAATAAAACATCTGTGATTTCGGTGTGGACATCAGATGAATATGTTAAACATTAGTCTAATACCACAATGAATTTCCGAGCTGAAAAACCATAATAGTCCCTAAATTTCTCACTTTTACAATTTTTTTATTGTGAAATCCAACTGAGTATGCTAAATTAAGATGGCGATTTGCTACGTCAGATCAGATCAGGCGCCAGCAGAAGTCCGCCCACAACACGAAAGAGGGATAGAAATGTCCAAATATATTTTCGCCGTACTCATCGTGCTGGTTTTGATCTTACCTATGAAATCAACGATTGCGGTCGAAGTGCTCTACGATGGTAGTACTCTCCCCGCAACACAGGGTTGGAGTGTTTTCGAGCAAATCACTGGTCCACTTGATATTTCTACAGACGGTAACATCTTAACCTTGAATACGATTGACGTACCCGCGAAGGGTCCTTCAGGTACCACGCACTTTTTCAAAGATGTCGGTGCTGAAGTTGATCTCGGATTCGCGATTACAATTCGTCTGAAAGTGATCGATGTCGACGCTCCCCACAATTTTAATGATTCGCCGGTCGCATTCCAAGCATCGTATTCTGGCGGCTTTGGTTCTGTTAATGATAGAGAACAGACAGTGTTCTTCGATGAAGATAAGATCGGTTGGGGCGATGATCTCGGCTTTTTCTTAATGGATACAACTGTCGACTTCCATGATTACAAACTTACGGTTTCTCCTAATGGGGTAGCTCTGCTTTCTGTTGATGGCATATTTGTCCTAACGAGGACTGGTTTTCAATCGGATGGTGTATGTGCATTCGGTGATCCAACAAATGACAGTATGGTGGACTCAAAATTTCAGGTTGATTCCATCACTTTCGATCCTATATTCACTTGCAGTTTGGATATTCAGTGCGATGACGGTGACGATTGCAATGGCGTCGATTTCTGTAAAGCGGGAAGCTGTTTCGATGGTACTCCAATCGATTGCAGCAGCTTCGACGACATATGTGCCATCGGTATATGCAACCCGGCAACCGGAGAATGTGAGCAGGATGTCACAATGCTTGCAGGTTCACTCTGTCGAGAAGCCGTAAACGACTGCGATATCGAGGAACTCTGTGACGGTCTAGTAGCGATATGTCCGAACGATAGGTGTGTCGCGGCAAGAACTCCATGTGATTTCTGCGAGCCACCGGGGATCTGCGATGGCGATTGCAACTGCGTGGCTAAACCAATTCCAACAATGAGCGAATGGGGCATATCTTCTATGGCACTACTATTAATGGTTGCTGCTACGCTGGTAATGTCGAGGCGTACGGTAGTTACAAATTAAAGGTGGTATCTAAATTAACTTAACCCTGCCCCAACATCAAAGCCACCCGCGTAACTGGCGGGAGAATTTGTACGTCTACCCGGTGATCTCCCGACGTAGTCGAGGGTTGAGTATCGGTGTAAACCTTAACCCCGACACGGCCTGCAATTTTGACTGCATCTATTGCCAGGTGGACCGCACGACCGAGCCCCGTACTCGTGAAGTTGATTTACCGCGATTACGAGAAGAACTTTCAGACATGATCGCCGACGCCGTGAGCGGCGTACTCTACGACGATCCAAAGTTTCAAAGTGTGCCGAATGAACTTCGTCGAATCAACGACATCGCGTTTTCTGGCGACGGCGAACCCACGACCTGTAAACATTTTCTTGAATGCGTGGACATCACCGCGCGATTAAAACGCGAAGCCAAACTCAGCGAGGTGAAAATGGTTTTGATCACCGACGCCTGTTACCTGACCAGGCCCACCGTCGAAAACGCATTGACGATCATGGATCAAAACAACGGGCAGGTCTGGGCCAAGCTCGACGCGGGAACGGAAGCATATTTTCAACTTATAAACAAACCGAACTATTCGTTGCAACATGTCATCGATAACATTACCGCCGCGGCTACGAAAAGAGCGGTCGTCATTCAATCCCTGTTTATGAACGTACACGGTCATCCACCGGATGAAGCAGAATTGATCGCTTACGCCAATCGACTGTTGGAAATCACACAAGGCGGAGGAAGGATTGATTACGTTCAGGTCTACACGGTCGCCCGTCAAACCGCACAGCCTTATGTCAGTGCGCTCAGTAACCAACAAGTGGACGACATCGCCCAACTCATCACAGAACGAACTCCGCTTAAAACAGAATCGTTTTATGGATCTCAAGGATAATCAATATTTTGATCGGGGTGCTGCGGTGTGTCGCGGTAAATTACTCTAAAATATCTTCCTGACCGTGCTGAAGATGTTCGACCATTTGAGGCTCGATATCCACCGCAAGTAACGTGCCCGGGTTGAGCATCAAACCCGCTCCTTCATTGATTCCCTCAATAATCCAGGCGACGTCGGTCACCATGATATATTGATGATCACCGGCTTGATCCAAAATTCCCTCTGCCAGTTCCTGCGAAGAAAAAATGACCAGGGCGTCAAACCCCTTGGCGCTCATCAACGCGAGTGGATTAAAGTTTTCCATGTCCGGATCTGCTTCCAGATCCCGATCCAGCAGAATAAATACCTGACATTGAACGAAAACATTACAGAATTCGTCGAAGGTGATCATTTCTGCCAGCGCATCGATGATGCACTGTTCAAACTCATTGTGTGGTGTGATGGCACTATCCATGTTACCGGTTATTCGGACGGTACGCTGTTGCGCTTTAGGTGAATCCATTAATCCTGAAATTATAATATCTGATTCTACGATTCGACTGGGGGACTGGTGTTATCAGGTTGAAAATTGCGGCTGACTGGAGATGAATGTGAATGAATTTTACAATGAAATGGTTAGAATTTCGGACCCAGCCTTGCCCTTCGATGGTGACCTTGCAAACAGAACCATCGTATTACCCGGCAATGTTTTTGCTCAACTCAGTCATATATACGTCATCGCGGGCGACCACTGAATAAATCTCGTAACATTCCGACCAGTGAACTGCCAGTAATGCGTAAGCCATAAGAATAATAAACGTACCGATCTCGGTGATTCGTGCTCGTCGATATCGCAGTAGCGGATAACTGCCGATCAACACCAGACCGATCTTAAAAAGTACTATGGAGGGTGTGCCCAATCGCAACATATACCGGGCCAGAGGATTCCCCTCCTGCAACAGACCATGATTATTCGCAATCACCGTCAACACCAGATCAAACCCGTTCAACAGCCAAATCGCACAGACCAAAAGTATGACCCGGTGTGCCCGTGCGTTGACGGCTGAGTCCACCAGGCGTGCAAAGTGTGATCGTTTCTGCTCGCCTTTTTGGGGTGTATCCGATAGCGTTGGCGTTGGATATAGGTCCATGACAGCGGTATCGGATGGTTGTATGATGAACATAATGTCCTACTGGTTATTACGTCAGAC
>CBDTZI010000100.1:0-9539 GCA_965364865.1 uncultured bacterium
CAAACACCGAAACCAAAATCGCTCCCCACGCCGCAGCCTTAAATCCTTTTTCACGATTGGACTTGCCCAGGGATGGACCGATGGTTTTTTCGCTGAGTGGGGTTTCCTTCAAACGAGCGGGTAGTGAACCCGCTTCCAGTGTCGTGACCAGATTCTGAACACGGTCAGCTGTAAAGTCGCCGCTGATCTGACAACGATTGGTGATTCGTTCATTGATCCTGGCAAATGACATTGCCTCGCTATCCAGCATGATACCCAGTTGACGTTCGACGTTGGACCCGGTGAGTTCACCAAACTGTCGCCCACCACGGGCGTCCAGTTGAAAACTTACGACGTTTTCGCCGGTCATGACGTTTCGGTCGGGAAATGCAGCTACCAACTTCCAGCGTTTCTCACGTGCGCTGGTGTGCAGCATGGAGAACGTGGGATCGTTGTGCATGAGTACATACCATCGACCCGCGTATTCTTCTACCACAGGAAAATTCGGCTGATTCTTCTTCGCTTCAATCTCCGCCATGTCATCCACCCGCAAGTAGATCAGTGGATCGCCGATAGCGAACCAGCTGTATCGATCCCCCGCCTGGGCTCGAGGGCCGTAACGCGCCAGTTTTTTCTTCAGCCCATCGATCGATTGTCTCAACTGCGGATTTGCATGTTGGGTGAACAACGGCGAGCTCGGATCGCGATCCGCTAAAATACGAAACTCCAGCACGCCCGCACCACGCAAGCGCCGTTTCAAATCGGAAGGGTCTTCCAGATCAGCTTTGTTAACCGCCCAGGCGTCATACGCGGTCAGCGCTTTGGTTAATAACTTACCCGTAGGTGACGACTCATCGCCCGAGTCATAAGATGGATACTCGCCACGAATTTTTTCCAGCTGCTGATTTCGCTTTTCCTCGTTTTCCAGAGCGAGCACATCCGTATACCGGGCCACCGGCATACTGGATTCCAACATCGCCGTAATGGCGTCCTCATACGTATTCGAGGCTGCATCAGTGGCCGTCGCGTCACCACCCTCTCGGATGCTGATGTAGGCATCATACGAATCTTTTACTTTCGTAAGTAATTCGTCCCGCTCCACGATCCCGCGTTGTAAATCAGCCAACATGCCTTCCCGTTGATCCGCGGGTGCGTTGAGTGCCTCTTCCACGTCACGTCGACTGATGTTCAATGTATGAATCTGATCGACCGCTTCGTTATACAATTCTCGTCTAGCCAGGGCTTCTTTGGGGGGGCGCGGCATACGAATTTCCAGTCGGGTATTACCCACCGGCCGCCACTCAAGATTCATCTGACCACGCGGATCCACGCGGTCTTTCAAGATACTCATGACCCGTTGTGAAAGATTGGCCTGCTGATTTGCATCCAACCCCTTGGTGTCAATTTCATAAAGTAAGCTGGTACCGCCCACCAGGTCGATACCGCCTTTGAGTTTTTGATGAGGAGGATAAAGCGTGACAATCGCCAGAACCACCAGGCCGATTACCAGCAGCCACTTCATAAGCCTATTCGGATCGTGCATCGTAAGTATTCTCCAATTGTAAAAGTCGACACCCTGTGTCGTGATATTATTTGATCAATGACTTTGACGAATCCATCGTACCGCTCAATGATCGAATCGATGATCGAACGAACCAGGAATCGGTCGCTTGCCACTTATATTGAAACCGTAATAAAAAAGAAAGAATGAAGCGGTGATAAAAACCAACCGCCTCTTACCGTATGATCGACAGGAAATTATGCCGAGTTGGGTGGTGCATGAGCTTGAACGGGAGGGGCGACCACGGATAACGTAAACGTCGCAATCCGCTCAACCGCCACCACACGAGACAACCTCATATCCATCGAGTGGGCCAGGGACCATACGATCACAGGTCGATTAATCGACGACTTGACCATCCGGCTAACAGGAAAAAGTCTGAGCGTTCTGCCCGTCATTTCGACGACAACAGCGCTGAACGATTCTCCCTGTGTTGAGGGGCGTGATGAGTCGGAATCCTCGTCAGAAGAATTTGTATTTTTCTCGGAAAAATTCGTAGATTTATTTTCGGTTTCATCCTGTTTCAATCCCGACCCAGGCAAATCCGCAGACGATTTGACCTCTGAATCATCGTTTATTGTATCTGAGGATGGATTAAATACACTTTGACTGAACGGATAGACGCTGCCCGTCAATATCATGGCGATCATCAGGATGGGTATCAATCTGGCGTTCATAGCGATCATTATATGGATGCCTCCAAAATGAGCAATCGGTCAGATGTTGTTTTCACACATCTCAATTTTATTATTTTCTTGCCTGCAAACCACCCGAATCTACACCAAACATCCCAATTTAACCGGATTGTACTGACGCAACATCTTGTAAAGGCATAGCTTACGAACTATTACGAAAAATTCGTCAAAAATCGTATATATTACAAAGATTTTCATAGTATTCGGTTTTGGGTGCCGTATAATTAGACATTCGGTCCCTAACTGTCACATGTAGATTTAATTAAGAGGAAACTGTGGAACGAGGACAAACTAAATATCGCGTTGAAGAGCTGCTTTTTTGCCTATATCAGAGGCCTCTCCACCCTGAATTGTTCGATATTCATCGTGTAAAGCGTATCGAGCAGAACCGCTATTCGGCGGAAATCTGGGTGTTGGGACTGGCCCATGTGATTACGGTACAATATGGCGATCAAATTCTTACCGAACTCATCACCGAGGATAGCGAATTGCTGCCCAAGGCTGGCCTGGCGACATCATTCCGGTTCAGGGGCGAAAAAGATCACGCCCAGTCGTTTAACGACGGATTGAAGTACATTCTATCGACTCAGGTAGAAAGGCTCACGCCGCAGCTTTTTCCCGCGACCCATCGGGATTATGTCCACTACGCGGAAAATCGCGGGATTTTTGTCGAGTTTGAAGACTGGACCCATGACGGTTTGGCTCCGTTCTCATTCGTCGATTTCGATGCCCGCGACCATGAGCTTCATGTGCATACCTTCCATGCATTCCCAGAGGAACTCACCCTGCTGAAAACGCAGTCGATCTTCGAGGTTGGTGAACCCCTGATTAAGCCCAAGTGGTAACCGCTCATCACGAGCATCGATTCGACATGAAATGATAGCACGATTCAATGGCCCGGATTTCACGATTCGGAAAGTTGGTCGTCTGGCATGCGCATAGGCCGTAAGAAATCTATCCAAAAAAACCGACCCGGGTGCTTACCCGAGCCGGTTTCTTTTTTTACCTTAAACAATGGTAACGTCGCACTAAGTGGGCGGCGCTCATTGAGTTGCGCCGGGGACAAGCCCCGACGTACCCGTATTTTGCTTAGCCCTCTGCTTTCTTACCATCTTTGAAGCTGATCTTGCAGTGTTCGCATGTTCCGTCCGTGACCATCGCCACGGCACAAGCGGCACACTTCGTCGCGGCGGAGGCGGCCTTGACCAATGTCGCAAGAGCGGCTTTGGCCGTTTTGTAGCTGTTTTCACTGGAGAAAATACGTCCCGCCACAAAACCGGCGCTGCAACCGGTACAGTAGCCATTATCTTTGTGTGCGGTTTTGCAGCTGCTACAGCCCGCTGCTTTTTCTGCGCTCACGGGAATCCCCTTGGCCAACACATACGATACGTTGGAATGAAAAGATTTTCCGTTGGCAATGCTGACGTTGCAATGACTGCACGTACCGTTGGTCTCTGCTGCCTTTTTACAGCCCGCACATTTCATCTCGGACTTGTTGACTTTGTGACCTTCCAGTGCCTTGAAAAGTTTTTTGGAAGTCAACTCAACGCCGTAAATCTTACCCTTACCGCAACAGAATCCGTCACCCGCTTTGGCGACCTTGTCGCAACCCTTACAACCCGCCATCGCAGGATTTGAAGCCCCTGCAAACGCCAGAACACAACCTAAAATCATGAGTTTACGAATCATTTTTACTCTCCACTATAGTGAGGACGTTATTGCGAAATCCGGTCGCACGTTACGACCGGCTTGTTTCGTATATTTTCCCACCCGAATCCACAAAGTCCAGCCTGTCTCTGCAAATGGACAGGATGAGGATAATGATACAACCATCATATCGCCGAGGTAATTCCCTATGTATGGAGTTTTATTGCAGGTTACAATTTCGTGATGTTTCTATACTTCACAGCTAGTACCCAACTGTAACTCGTTACCCCATAGGGATTTACACACGATTCACCCATACCCCAACAGTAGGCTGCTGCTCCTGTTACGATTCCAAACAAACATCGTTCGTAAGAATATGTAAAATGAGAAAGAATTGTTAGATTTTAGAGGATTCCGAGAGGTGTATCGAACGAATTTCGATAGCGAATTAAAGGACTTCGTCTGCCCGCGGATAGGATCCGAGGACTTTTAGAAAACTGCAATGCTGAGAGATTTCCTGCAACGCGTCCGCAATACCCGATTCTGTCTGATGACCTTCAAAATCGACGAGAAAGAAATACTGCCACTTGGCACGCTTATCCGGACGGGATTCAATACGAGTCATATTGATGCCAGACTGCTTCATCAGATTCAACACTGTAACGAGCTGTCCGGGTTGATGACCCACACTGAACACGAGAGAGGTTTTATCCGCCGGCGTGGGTTTCGTATCAGTCATCCCCAGAATTAAAAAGCGGGTAACATTATTCGGTTCATCTTCGATATATTCTGCAATTCTACTTAACGAATACAATTCCGCAGCCAGCTCGCTCGCGATCGCCGCCCCACCCGTTTCCGACAGCGCTCTTTCCGCGGCTTCGCTGCTGCTGTTCACGGGTACCGTTTTATGGATCAAGTTGGTAGCAGTCAGCCAGCGTTGACACTGAGAAAAAACTTCGGGATTGGAATAGACATATTGAATCGAATCCAGCGGCCCATTACTCAGCAGATGGTGATGGACAGCCATGTTCATCTCGCCGCAAACTTTGATGTCACGTTCGATCAGTGCGTCCAGCGTTTTACCAATGCCCCCGGCGATCGAATTTTCTACCGGAACCAAACCAAACTCCGCATGACCCCGCTGCACTTCATCAAAAACATTTGAGATCGTCGTAACCGGTTCGAATTCGACCGCGTGTCCAAACTTGCGACGCCCGGCTAAGTGCGAATAACTACCGGCTGGACCCAGTAGTGCAATACGCGGAGTTTTTTCCAGCACCAGAGAAGCACTCATCAATTCGCGGTAAATCAACTGGATAGCACGATCGTCGAGTGGGCCACCATTCAACTTGCGTACGCGGTCAATCACTTGCCGCTCACGATCGGGTACATAGACCTGTAATCCCGCTTGTGCTTTGGCCTTTCCAATGGCCTGCACAAGTTTTGCACGCTCGTTGATCATCGTAACAAGCTGCTCGTCCAGTTCGTCGAGCTCCGTTCGGGCAGAATTGATTTCTTGATTTGGATCTGACAAGATTCGTTACTCCAGTTGGCCCAACCGGGATACCCATCGATTCGACATCACTCACATGAGATTTTCAATACCTCAGACTCACACACATCATTATCGGTTCAATCAGACGAGACTTTGAGGATTTGTTACGCAGCCCACTGTGCTGAAACCGGTTATACAGGTTCGGTGATGAACTGCGTTTCGCACAGATTCCGATAGACGTCACATCGGTTGAACAGCTCCTGATGGTTACCGACATCGATCACCCGCCCCGTTTCCATCACGACGATGCGATCGGCGAATTGAATGGTGCTCAATCGATGAGCGATGATGAGTGTTGTTCGGTCTTTAGCGAATTCCTGTAGGGCGTTCTGAATTTTCAGTTCCGATTCCGTATCAATCTGAGAAGTCGCTTCGTCGAATATCAATATGGGTGCATTACGGAAAATCGCACGCGCGATCGCCAATCGCTGACGCTGACCACCCGACAAAGTCGAGCCGCGCTCGCCCAGATCAGACGTATATCCACCCGGAATGTTTTTGATGAACTCATCGGCGTAGGCCCGTTGTGCGGCGTCGATCGCTTTTTGCTCGTTGCATTGCGGTGCCCCGTAAGCAATATTTTCCAACGGGGTGGCTGCGAAAACAATGGCATCCTGCGACACCAAACCGATCTGCTGTCGCAAACTCAGCAAGGACGACTCTTTGATATTCACGCCGTCGTAACGAATGGAGCCCGACTGGGGATCGTATAATCTCGGCAGCAAACTCACCAGCGTGGTCTTACCCGACCCGTTGGGCCCGACAATCGCCACCGTTTCACCGCGCTGTATGGTTAGGTTCACATCTTGAATCGCCGGTGTTTCAGAGCCGGGATAGGTAAACGTAACATGTTCAAACTCGATTCGATCTTTCAACGGAGATAGCTCAATACGATCATCCCCGGCTACCTGCTCAATCGGTTGATCGATAATCTGAAAAATTCGATCCGCTCCCGCAGTGGCTCGTTGAACACGAACATATACGTCCGACAATTTCCTGAACGGGTCAAACAACAACGATAGCGCTACGCCCAGTAACATAAATTTGGAAATGGAAAGCTCGGCGTTCAGTACGCGCATCGCCAGCCACAACGCCAGCAAACTTCCCGCAAACACCGCAATGGTTTCGATCAACGGGCTGACCAGTGCCTGCATTTTCGCCAGCTTGAATTGTTGCTTAAACACTTGCCGGTCCACGCGAAGCAACTGGTTCCGCTCATGTAGCTCCGCGGTATAAGCTTTCACTACGCGAAGGTTTTGCAAACTGGCGGTCAACGCACCGATCATCTGGCCATACGCTTCGAGTAGTTTTCGGTTCGACTTTTTAACACGCCGGCCCACCTGCCAGAAGATCAGCACCAACACCGGGCCGATCGTGAGTACGGTCAGAGTCAGTTGCCAATCCAATATCAGCGCCCCGCTGAGAATGAACACCGCACGCAGTGGTTCGCGGATAAACTTGCTGAAAAACGTTAACATCCCCCGCTGAACTTCCTGCATATCCTGTACGAATCGCCCGACCAGGTCCGAGGTGGGACGACCCGCGAAAAACGACATGGGTAGTTGCAGCGTATGGGCATAAAGCTCGGTGCGCAATTGCATCATCGCTCGCAAGATCGATCGCGCAATCATCACTTCGCCAAAGTAACGAAAAATGTTGGCTAACACGACGATCCCGATGAGCCCGATCAAGAGGGATTTTAAGATGAATAATTTGTCCTGGTGTGAATCGCCGGGAATAAAAGATGTCCCCCAACGAAAAAGTTGATAGGCACTGTCCAAAGATGTAACGGGAACCGTGAGACTGCGGGAGGATAATGTGGTTTCCAACTCCAGCGCATCGGCCTGCAATTGAATCGAAGTGTTGTTATCCAGATGGGCAATCTCGGCGAACCATTCCGTGGCGGGCCGATGCGCGGGATCCCAGATTCGATCGCCGGAGCGCAAGCCCAACTCATACAACGGACTATCCGAATGAAGTTTGATGATCCGCACGTCACCCGAATCACCAGGGATTGAAAGATCCGCCTCCAGGCGTTGACCGGCTAGCATTCGATTCGACCATCCCTGCAGGCCTTCTTCTTCGAGCAGGATTTTGAAAATCGGAAAGGCGGCTCCGATACTCACCGTGTGCAGACAGGCAAACGCAACCGTACACATTAATCCGAGAACGAGTGTCGTTTTGTAATAAAGACACAATCCGATCAACCGTCGAAACGCCTTCGCACGGAATCGCTCCGGGGCTCGCTTGGCCTTTTCATCAATCGTAAGAATGGTTTTATTCATAAAGGTTCGATTATTTATTTGCGACTTAGTGTATCAAACTGCGATAAAACTCGGCGTAGGTTTTTGCATGGACGGGCCAATCAAAATGTTTCGCACCGAGTTGCAGTGCTTGTTTCGCTCGGGTCTGCAAAACTTCCTCGCCGCCTTCAAAAGCGGATCGCAGCGCACGCTGCAACTGTGGTTTGGTCGGACCAAACACATGTATGGACTCGGTCAATATCTTCGGTGCGACACACTCCGAAGCGAGCACCGGAATCCCCATTGCGATCGCCTGTAACAGGGAAACCGACGGGCGGACGTGTAACCCGGGAGCGACAAGCATGGATGCACGCGATAACCACTGTTGCTGCGTCGTAATATCCGAGGCGTTGACGAAAATCACTCGATCCTGCCCACCTTTTCTTCGCACCGCAGCTTCCAACATTTTTCGCCAGTCGCCACTCGCTTGTCCCGCCAACACGATAGACCAGTCGTCCGCAATGGGGCCCAGCTCGGCGATCGCTTTGAGCAGTACGACACATCCTTCCACCGGATCGATCGGAGCGAGAAGTAAAATATATTTTCCCTCGGGCAACGGGTCCGGCGAAGCGGGTGGTTCAATCGCTTTTTCGTAGTCGCTAAACGTTAATCCGTGAGGCAATTCCTTCACTAGATTGTTCAGTCCGCGCAATGAAAGATCGCCAGCCTCTTTTTTGTTGGGGGATACCAGGGCCGCCGATGAACGAATCAGTTTGTTTTCGCCCAACAACCCTCGAAGCTTGTCACGAAAACGGATGGGATGATAACGGCCCACCGTTAACTCGCCGTGAGGAGAGAGCACATAAGGTATACCCTGTTTTTTCGCGATCGTAGCCATCGACTTACATAACGTGGAGTCCCATCCATGCAGATGAACCAGATCAGCCTGTTGAATCACACCGGCCGCCTGGTCAGGATCAAATCGATGGATCTGAACATGGGACGGCTTGCCATTGGACGAGGGATTGACCCCGTCCAACGTGATCACCTCTGACTGGATATCTTCCTCGATCAGTGCGGGGAATAGTCCAGCCAGGGATATCGCCACCGACCCCGCTTCGGGTTTGAGTGACTCTATTACATGGATCATACGCATCGTCATGGGCGGAATTGTAATTGAGATAGCCTCAATGTGAAAGTTCGGCAGATAAAATGGTCAAAAACGTCTATTCGGACGAATCCGCCAGATCTCCGGCGTACCCGTCGAGCTTGTGTGTTTTTCGCCCCACCGATCGTTTGACGTAGCTGCTTAAGCTCTTGGTGAGCGAACGAACCAACGCTTTGTTTGCGAATAAAGATGGGCCGGAAAGCTGAAGATAGGTTTTCAGGAATCGAAGAGAGTCCGTGGAGGTGACAGTAGCGTGCCCCTGTAAACTGGCCGCCAATCTGACCAGCGGTTGAAAACGCTTTTTCGTGGACCCCAATCGCGGCTTATTCAAACCGTCCAGATCAACCAGAAAGATGACCGAGGGTTCGTGCGTAGCGGGAGATTTCTGCACCAGCAGATTGGAGGCTTTTAAGTCGCGGTGATGCCAACCTTGTTTTTGTAAATTCACAAAAAGCACGGCGACCAGATCAATAATTCTTTTTTTTATTTCGTACAACTCAGATCGATCCTTGATCGATGATAACGACGACAGCCATTGATCCAGGTCGATCAGATCAGGAAGATATTCAGTGACTAACCAGGCGCGGCGTTTTTTGTTTTGACATTCGATATAGGCGAGCGGCCTGGCGGTTGAAATACCGGCTCGATCAAGATCGAGTGCGCGATTAAAATTCTTTTTTTCGCGCGTCGC
>CBDTZI010000101.1:0-9514 GCA_965364865.1 uncultured bacterium
CGTGTGTATGTTCTATGATATCGGTTTGTTTGTCAAGAAAAAAATAGAAAATTTAATAATGTTTTTTGTCGAAGTGCCAAATATCTGGCACTACATAAGCACGAATTACTGGCTGGCCCGGCCGGTTACACCAGCCGGGTATGCCTGGCCAGCCGGGCCGACCCTACCGGCCGCAAATACCTCACTGGCCGGGAGTAACAATAACTGGAAACTGGAGAACTGGAAACTAGATTTGATTACGGTCCGTCGGGTTTTTCCAATTCGTCGATCCAGCCCTGAACCTGTTCTAGTTCAAGTTGCATGCCGATCTGTTTGTAAAGATCACGCGCTTTGAGCAAGTATTCTTTTGCTTTATCCTTTTCACTTCGATTTATATTGACATTTCCAAGGTTGCAGTAATCAGCAGCTATACCTTCAAGATTTCTAAGGTTTTCATCGATCTTTAGTGCTTTGCAATACATCTTTTCCGCTCCATCAAGATCACCTCGTTTTCGTAATACGATACCGAGGTTGCCGTAGTTGATGGCCATGCCCTCGAGACGGCTGAGTTTTTTATTGATCTCCAGCGATTTGCGATACATTTTTTCCGCTCCATCAAGTTTGCCACATCTGTATAATATTATGCCGAGGTTGCCGTAATTGTGAGACATGCCAATGATACGATTGAGCTTTTTGTTAATCACTAGTGCTTTATCATACATTTTTTCAGCACCATCCAAATCGTCACGCAATCGCTTTATTTCTCCGAGATTATTATAAGATCGAGCTTTTCCTTCAAGTAGTTCAAGTTTATCATAGATCTCCAATGCAGTGTGATACATTTTTTCCGCACCGCCAAGATCACCACGTGTTTGTAAGACAATGCCGAGGTTGTCGGAGGCGACTGAAATCTGTTGCATATTATTGAATTGTTCTCCAACTTTAAGGATTCGCCTATAAATTGATTCCGCCGCATCCAGATGACCCTGTAAAATTTCAATAAGACCTAGTAGGTTTAATGCTTTCCAATTGTCGGGATCTAGTTTGAGTACATCTTCTATACGTTTACGTGCGGTATCGATATCGCCTCGAAAATAGGCGATGGCTGCAATCTCCGAACAACGCTCGATAAAATCGTCTTTGTGTTGATCCGCTTCTTTTTCCAAAACGCGCTGTAGTTTTTCGGTATCGCCCGACTTGCGCAGCTCATTGATAGCGTCCTGAGCAGCAGGTTCGCCTTTTTCAGCTTCTTTTACAACGCGATCGAAGCCATCCTTCAGTTTCTGTATGAGATCGTCCTTCTCGGATATTTCACCTTTTAACGTCGTGACGTGATCATCTTTTTCGTCGATGGTTTTAAGTAGTCGATCGATTACCGATTGATCCAGTTTGGAACCGGATTGATCGATATGGATTTCCGTTTTATTTATATCTCGTCCGGCTGCATCACCCTCGGCGTCAATTTTATTGCCACCAATAATTTCGTTGTCGTCCCCGCTGCTATTAATGATTGGACTTTTGGGGCCGGTTGTCTTTATCTCTTTAACGCCCGGTAGTTGAGATCGTCTGAGCTGAAATATTCGCCATAGCAATGCTAACACGCCAAATACAATGATAATTATACCGAGTATCCAGTTGAGATTAACATCGATGCTTTCAATTTTGAATCCGAAAGGTTTTTCACCCCAATTACCGGTAATCTTAAAATTTGGGATAATATTATTTGATAACAAAGCAAACAGTGCAGTACTCGCAATACTTAGACACCGTAAACTAAATTCGCGGGATAAAATCCAAACATACGCGATTAAACCTACTGTCAAACTTACAATGATAGCCCCGGTGAGCCAGTGATCCGGTGCGAGGTATATAAGAGAAGTAATGATCAACGTAGTGATTGTTACGATGATTGCACTCTTCACAGGGTTCAGTGTCGAGCCCGTGGGTTGTTGCGTTTCATTTGTCATGTCTAGGGCAGATTATACCAGATAAACCGGGAGAGTGCATAGTACCTGTTTGGGTAGGTATAGAGTGTGAAATATAGTCTCAGTGGACGACGCTACAGAAGTATTGGCTGGAAAACTGCCGAGGGTACTCAGTGTTTCATACACCAACGAACGTCCAATCCTTTCAAACTTGCACCGCTGTTCAGAGTGTATTAGTATTTTCAATATATTCTGAAAGGATAAGACATGCCTGAAAGTGGTATAACCGGGGCGAGGAATTTGTTCATCCGGCGGTGGGGCGAGATGGCTGCGACGTGGGGCATCGGTCGCACGATGGCCGAGATCCACGCGCTACTCTTTATGGCCACCGAGCCGCTCTGCACCGACGACGTGATGGATCAGCTCGAAGTCTCACGCGGCAGCGCCAGCATGAACCTGCGAGAGTTAGTCAACTGGGGGCTGATCCACCGCATTCACCAGCGGGGGGATCGAAAAGAGTATTTTTCCGCCGAAACCGATGTCTGGGTCATGTTCGAGACGATTTCGCGCGAACGTCGCCGTCGAGAGGTCCAACCCATCGTGGAGACCATAGAACGCTGTCTGGATATGATCGAGCAGCCCGGCGGGCGGATGAGCAATCAGGCCAAAATCGACGCCAAAACCCATGTACAGAAATTTGAAGATATTCGGGAGTTCTGCGAGATCATGAACACGCTATTCAACCTCTTTGCCAAAGTCGGTCGCAAGGGTTTGGGGCCATTGGGTAAAAAAGTGGCCAAACTTCTCGGATAATCTGAAAATAATCGAAATATTCGGATTCGACGTCCGAATCTCCTATTGTTCACGCGGCAAATCAGCATGTAGCTGGCCGTCGCAAATTGCTACTTCAACATCAACATCGAAGGAGATGAATGATGGTTACTCATCAAAGAATGTCACCGTTTACGGCTCTGTTCATGGGGATCTCCAGCGTGATTGCTGTGGGTATCGTATCTGGAGCAACAGTAACGCTTTACGCGCTCAATGTGATCGATACCAAAGCGGCTACCCTGTTGGATTTCACGGGGAGTACCGTACAGAACTTGCCCGAGATTATCGAATCTCTACCGGCTGTGTTCTCAGATATCGTTCACGACCGCCGTTCGCCTGAGTATGCATCCAACATCGACGTCGATGTGAGCTTCATTCTCGATGAAAAACGTGGAACGCTGCGACCGGCGCTGAATATCACCAATAACGGTGAAGAGGTTGTATCTGTTTTGGCAATACGCGTGGCCGCATTAAATGAATCCCAGGTGCCGTTGCGTGAATGGACCGAGGTGGTAGCGACTCCGATCGCGATCGACCGCGACTGGCGTGGCCCGTTAATGCCCGGTGCGACTCGTCATGTGTTGTTACACGCTGGGTGGCGGGGTGTTAGTTTAGAGAACGCTGAAAAAATTTCCGGTGCCATCGAAATTTCGGAAATCAGGGTATGGGAACCCCAAGCCAGATCGGTGACGACCCTGACTTCACGAGATTAATCGAACAGACTCCTGACTTACCATGTTTTATAACTCCGTACCATTCCCGTCGGCTGATGGCTAACCGTCAGCCGATGGGTTTTTACTTTTATATTGCTTCATGCCACTTCGATACCGCCCGACAATTTCCATCCACGGTTGCACACTCGTACCGTAAATACTACACTCCGCGAGATGTACGAGACATTCTCCACCTACCCGATCAGGAGTGTAAATATGAATGGAAACAGGAAAATGCGATGGTGTTTTTGCGGAGTATGGTTGCTGTCACTGGGTTTGATCAATCAGTCAGCAATGAGTGAGCCAGCTACTGAACAGCATGGCATTCAACCCCGAGAAGTGGAACTTTCAAATGGTTTGAAGTTGCTCCTGGTGGAACGCCATGAACAACCGACGATCGCCGCGGGTGTTTTTTATGACGTCGGAGGTGTGAACGACCCGCGCGGTAAAAGCGGGATCGCCCATATGTTTGAGCACATGTTGTTTAAGGGCTCGCGCATTATCGGCACGAAGAATTATGAAGCTGAAAAACCTTTGATCGAACAACAGGATGTGCTGCGATCCAAGATGATTAATGAAATGAATCGCATGCGCATCATGAAGCGGCGTGGCGAAATCGATGACGTGCTTGATCCGCAACAATGGACGGCTGAGTATACCTCGCTCAAAAAACAATACGATACGCTCATCGATGAGCAACGAAAATACATTAAGGACAATGAGCTGTTCAATTTGTATACCACCAATGGTGGGGCGGGTTTGAACGCGGGAACCATGTCGGATACGACGCTGTATTATGTTCAACTACCGGCGAATAAACTGGAACTCTTTTTTTGGCTTGAGTCGGATCGAATGTCCAACGGTATTATGCGTGAGTTTTATGTTGAGCGGGATAATGTTCGAGAGGAACGTCGTCTGCGTACGGAAAGCACACCGACCGGTAAATTTCGCGAGGCGTTTGAGGCGTTATTCTGGCAATCCCATCCATACGGCGTACCGGTGATCGGTTGGCCTTCTGAGGTGGAATCCATTACGCGTGATGATGTCCGTGAATTTTATAAAATTCATTATCCCCCCAACAACGCCACCGTCGTCATCGTGGGCGATTTCGATTCGGACAAAGTGGTGGGTATGGCCAACCGATATTTCGGTCCCATTCCACGCGGTGCAAAGAATCCGCCATTGATCATTACCGAAGAACCCAGTCCGATTTCTCTGCGTCGAATGGATGCGGAGGCGGATACCAATCCTCGCGTTCGGGTTCGGTACCACACGGTTGCGATCGGGCACAAGGATGAAGCCGCTCTCGACGTCCTTTCCGGTTTGATGTCGGGCAAGACCGGTCGACTGTACAAGCGGCTGGTTACGCAAGATGAAGCGGCGATTGGTGAGCCGTATGCCTTGCAGCAATCTCAAAAATACGCCGGCTTTTTTGAGTGCAATGTCACCGTGAAGGAAAATCGTACCCCGGAAGAAGTTGAGCAAATCGTACTGGAAGAGTTCGCAAAACTTCGTGACGGTGAAATTACGGATTATGAATTGCAGCGGGTGAAGAATCAGGTGTTGTCTTCCTCCGTGCGTCGCCTCAAGAGCAATATCGGTCTGATGTTTCAGCTCGGTCTGTACGACACCTGGTACAAATGGTCCTACATCAACGAATCACCCAAGCTGATGCTCGAAATCAATGCGGATGATGTGCGTAAAATGGTGAAAAAATACTTCGATCCAAAAACGAGAACCGTAGCCATCTATCGAACGAAAAAGAATGAGGCTTCGACGGCTGGGGATTCTGAACTGGATCAGATTTTGTCTCAGGTTCCCGCGGAAAATCGCGGTCAGGCGAAAATGATGATCCAGCGTTTGAAAACGATGGACGATACAAATCGGCTTGCACAAATGATCAGCATGTTTGAACAAGGCATTACCGATGGTCATATTCCCGAAGATCGAAAAGTGGTGACAAATTATATGATAAAAATTATCCAGGAACGACTGGATGAACTCAATGCCTTAAAGAAGGAGGCGAATGAATAATGAAAAATAAATCAATCATGATGATAATGGCTGTTTTGGTTTCTGCGGTAAGCGTGCTGGGCCAGCAGGATTTGCCCAAGCACCCGGATCAAATTACTTACGCCCCACTGGATTTCAAGTTGCCTGCCGCATCGCAGTATCGAGAGGTGTTATCCAATGGCATGGTCATCTATATCGATGAAGACCGCATGTTGCCAACCTTCGATTTGAGCATCACGCTGCGAACCGGAGCTGCGCTAGACCCGGCGGGTAAAGCGGGATTGGCTGGGCTGGTGGGCGATCAAATTCGCGACGGCGGTACCATCAAATTACTGCCGGAAGAGCTGGACGAACGGATAGACTTTTTAGCCGCAAACATGTCAACTCGTATTTCTGACACGCGTGGACGGGCCAGGCTATCGTGTTTGTCTAAAGATATTGAAGAATCCTTGACGCTGTTTGTTGAGATGCTGCGTTATCCAAGGTTTGATGAAAAACGATTACGACTTGCCAAGGATCAACTGACTCAAAACGTGAAACGTCGTAATGATTCCACGAATTCGATCTCACGCCTCGAGTGGGGGTTCTTAATGGATGGCGAGAAACATTTCAGTAATCGCTACACCAACACGAAATCCATTCAGGCGATTACGCGTGATGATCTGTTTACTTTTCACAAAAAGTATTTTCACCCGGGTAACATGATTGTCGCTGTAGCCGGTGATTTTGATCGCGTGGACATGTTAAGAAAGCTGGAGAGTCATTTCGGTGCCTGGCCGCTGGGTGAAACCGGTCCCGCCACATTTGACAAGCCAAAGTTTGAACCCACACCCGGTGTGTACATGATTCATAAAGACGGCGTCAATCAGGGACGTGTTGCGATCGGTCATAAATCGGTTCAACGCGGTAACCCCGATGAATTTCCATTGATGGTGATGAACGGAATTTTGGGTGCGTCTGGTTTTCGCTCGCGTCTGGTTGCGCGGGTACGATCGAACGAAGGATTGGCCTATAACACCGGAAGTCGTTTTGCATTGGGTGTCTATTATCCCGGTAATTTCCAGGCGTGGTTTCAAAGCAAGAGCAATTCCTGTGCGTATGCCACGAGAATCGTGTTGGAAGAGATAGAGCGAATGCGAAGCGAGATCGTGACACAGCAGGATTTGGATGACGCAATAGCTTATTATACCGAAAGTTTTCCGCAGCGGTTTCAATCCAAAATGTCGGTGTTGGGAACGTACGCGTCGGATGAGTATACGGGTCGAGACACGAGCTATTGGCAAAGTTACGTCGAAAATCTCAAGAAAGTCAGACCCGAAGATGTGCGACGCGTGGCGAAGAAATATCTACACCCGGATCAACTGGTGATTTTGGCGGTGGGTGATGTGGAGGCCATGCGAAAGGGTGGGTATGATAAAGCGCCCGATCTGAAATTCGACGCTTTTGGCCCTGTGAAGCAACTTTCATTGCGGGATCCCGACACATTAAAACGATAATCCTTATACGATGAAGACCATTACCGATTCACGGACGAACGGTTTAGAACATTTTGACTTTATAGATGATCGAAATTGCGCAGGTTGGTATAATAACCAGCCTGCGCAATTTTTTTGTAATCGTTTTTGCATCATGATCCTCGTTTTACTCGGTTCATTGGTGGGTCCCTCGCCTGCATTTGCACAACAGCCACGGGTCACCATTACGGGTGGGGCGGATGAAGCGGGTACCATGTATCATTGGACCGTTACCAACCATCACACCTCGCCAGTTATTTATGTCGAATTTCCACATTATCGAGCCACGATATTTTTTGCCCCGAATGGTTGGTCGACCGATCAAAGTACCCATCTGGTTACAGCAGGCCACACGGTTCAGCCGGGTCTTTGTGTAGCACATGTTCAATCCGGTGTG
Source organism: uncultured bacterium (assembly GCA_965364865.1). Taxonomy (GTDB): domain Bacteria; phylum Planctomycetota; class Phycisphaerae; order UBA1845; family UBA1845; genus CBDTZI01. Next base: position 7,373 of record CBDTZI010000101.1, read on the forward strand.
GTGGGTATTGGTTCTCAACGCAACGCAGATTTTCGTATGCAAATATCACCGGGCGAAGTTCAGCGAGTTTCTGGAAAAGTAACATTGCAATTTGCAGATGGATCGAAGATTGTTGTACGTGGAGTGGAATTACCTCAACGTCAAGCTCTGGGCGATCGATACATCTCGCTCATCGGTTTAGGGTGTATTTTTATTCTGATTATCGTCATCAGAACGTTGAAAGAAAAACGAAGGAAGGTTACCCACGCTTGACCGCCGCAGGCAGGTCAAATTGAATATCAATCAGGAATTATTTTTTGAGACCCGTTAGTACAAGAACATTGCTCGCGATTCTTTTTATCGTGTCGATGGCGATTCGTCTGGGATATTGCGAATATCGTGTCGGTCTGGGCCGTGCCATCAAAATCGATTATCGCGAATATATCATGGCGGGCGCAAGATTGTTGTCGACAGGAACGATCACATCCTCGTTGATTCTTAATGACGCTGCAGCTACTGAGCCCGCAGCGATCATGCCGCCGATTTATACTTTTTTAGTTGCACAATCCTATTCCTTATTCGGTGTGGAATCGTTCACCTCAACCTTGTTGTTACAGTTGATCAATGCGCTGGCAACTTCATTGGCGGCTGTGATCGTTTTTCTGATCGTGCAACATCTTTCCAACCGACGGGCGGCATGGATCGCTGCCATCATCGTTGCGATCAACCCCACCATGTTTGGATACACTCATCTGATATGGGATACGAGTCTATTTATCCTGGCTGTCGCTTTGACGGTATGGTTTTCGATCCTCCTGATGACCCATCGTTCACGCGGGCATTTGTGGCTCGGGTTTGGCGCGTGGCTGGGTGTTGTAGCCATGCTCAATCCCTCACTTACGATGACCTATCCCTTCCTGGTATTGTGGCCCATGTTCAGAGCAAAGCCTATACCCGTAACGGAGATGGTTCGTTTGGTCGCGATCACAGTGTTGGGTTGGATGATCATCATTACGCCCTGGACAATGAGAAATTATCACCACTTCGATCGGTTGATGTATATTCGAAGCGGGTTCATGTTAGAAGTTTGGCTGGGTGTTTGCCCGGAGGCCGATATGGAAAGTTCTGCGGTATATACAAATCAGTTTTCGTTAAAAAATAATTCGGTTCAGCAAAAAATCGTTTCGGTGGGTGAGCAGGCGTACCTGAGCGAATGCGGAGAAAAAGCCATGGCCGCGATCAAGTCTGATCCGCTGCGATATTTCAAATTGACCGGTATTCGAATTGTTGATTATTGGCTGGGAACTGTATTTACACACACGCAGCCAGGTCAAAATGGCTGGCCTAAATCTCTATCAAGATCTGCGGTGACTCTTTTCTTGACGCTGGAGCTGTTGATCTTTTTTGTTGGCCTGATGCTTCGTCCGTCGTTGGGCTCGGATTTGAAATGGTTACTATGTATGATGTTGGTCTTTTCAGGTGTGTACTGCTTTACCCATATACAAATACGTTATCGCGCACCCTCAGAACCAATCATGGCTGTTATGTTGGGGATTTTGTTGTCTGACTTCTGGAGAAAATTTGCATCACGAAATTTCACTTGATGCTTCAAAACTAAAACGCACTCTCGTGCTCTTAATAATATATTTTCCGCGGGTTCAATTCTCATTGTGAAATACTTGTTGGGATCCTGTTCCATCACGGCATGCGCATTTTTCGGCTATAAACCACGTTGTGAATTACAAAAATGCGCTTCTGCTTGACAGGTTTATCACCCATCCGGTACTTTACACATGTAGGAATGGTTTATGACGACGGAGGTTATCAAGGTTACATCACATGAGGTTGGCGCACGTGCGATTGCACGCGGTTGCGAGATTCTTGATCGTGGTGGGTTGATTGTCTTTCCGACGGAAACGGTTTACGGGCTAGCTGCACGGGCGGATTCGCCGGAGGCGATGGCTCAGCTTCGAGAAGTCAAATCACGAGGCCCGGACAAAGCCTTTACGGTTCATATCGCAGACAGCGATGATGCGAATCGATACGCACCGGACATTCGCGGTGTAGCGAAACGTCTTGCGAAAAAAGCATGGCCCGGTCCGTTGACGATTATTGCGGCGGTGGAAAACGATAAGCCGACGCCGGCGATGGATGAGCTGGATC
>CBDTZI010000102.1:0-9513 GCA_965364865.1 uncultured bacterium
ACCATCCACTTCGTCTTCGCGTCGACCGAGGATCAACGCACCGGGATCGCGCTTCGCCTCTTTAAGGAGTGCTGGAATCTGTGCCGGATCGAGTTGGCCGTCCGTGTCGATCGTCACCGCGTGCGTGAACCCCTCATCAATCGCCGCGCGAAATCCTGTCTGAAGAGCGATGGCCTTCCCCCGATTCACCGGATGGGTTACGACCCTTCTGAATGAATGACCAGTTGATGTATCACCACTCGAATCATCTGAAATCCATTGGGCCAAAATACTTGCGGTGTTGTCGGTAGCCCCATCGTCAACCACCATGATGGCGATTTTCAGGATTTCGAGTTTGGCGAGCACCTCCGCAAGCGTACCGGCGTTATTGAACGTAGGTGCAATCACCACGGGTGAAAAATGTTCGGATGTAATCACACCCTGCCCCCAATCGGGTTTGGAATTGTCAATTACTGGCGAAACTGTGGGTGAACTAGTCATTCTGAGTCCACCGAAACATCACGCCCCCAACCAACACACACACCACGCCAATGGTGAGAAGTATGGCACACGGCGAAATCATTTGCGCCAAATTGTAGTCACGCCAGAGGGCACCCTCCATGGTGAGAATCGCCCAACGAACGGGACTGAAGGATGAAAGTTGCTGCAACCAACCGGGCATAAAGAAATGGGGTACCATCCCCCCACCCAGCATGGTCATCGCCAACAGGATCGTCCAACTGATTCCGCTGGCCGCTCGCTCCGTTTTGCCAACCACCGAGAGCAACACCATGATGCCCGCAAACGCAAACGATACCGATATCAACGCCAACACCAGCAAACTATAGGAAGTCGGATGCACGTCGAAAGCCAGCCTGCCGATGGTGATAAGTAAAACTCCCAACGCCAACGAGCTGATAAAACAGGCCCCCGCTTTGCCCAACACGATCTGCGTCTGCCCCACGGGTGCGGTCCGTAAACGAAACAAAGTACCTTTTGTTCTCTCGATCACGAGCGACAACCCAAACGAGGCGGCGCATCCCAATACACCCCATGCGATGCCGATCGGAAATGACAATTCGTATGCGTGCATTTTCGAGAGACGCGCTTTTACACCCGATGTGATCGGAACACGCTTTAAGGCCGTCGCCGCCAACGCACTCGCAGACAGCCCGGAACGATGTCCACCGGGCGCACGATTCATCAAGGTGTCCAATCCATTCGCGGTCGTCTCCGCTGATAGCGAGGGGAGAAATTTTGCGGTCACATTCAAACGGGTTATATCATCGTCCGAACTCGATTCGAGAGGGGATAACCCAAACGAAACTGGAATACGAACCAGTACATCGCATGTGCCCTCTGATAGACAAGATTCACCCGCCGGCTCATCATCCAGGCGCAGCTCAATCCGATGCGACCGTTGCAAATCGTTCAGATATTGAATCGAGGCCTCGTTTTGTGCGTCATCAATCACGGCGACCACCACCGCCTGACCGCCCAGGCCGCGTGCTCCGAAAATCACACCAAAGAAAATAGCGTAAACAATGGGAAATACGAAGGTGACAAAAAATCCCATACGATCGCGCAGAAGCAGACGAAGGTCTTTGATCGTAAGCGTTAATATCGCATTCATACCAGAATCACACAAAGATGTTGTATATCGCAAGTCGAATATCGAAAAACATATCTTGATTCCCGTCTCAGCCCTCAGCGCAGGTTCAACGGTGTTGACTGTCTCAAGCCGGGAGAGCCGTACGACCCGCATCGTATCCGAAATATCCCGTACAGGCGACCTTCTGGCAAGCCCCAAGAGGGTCAAACCACCACGGTCGTGAATTGACTGAAAGAGGGAATTTACCTAAGCTTCGCGGAGTAACTTCATTCAGGATTAGGAGAGGATATCGTGCCGTCGGGAATATCAACAGAGAATGTTGTTGAGCGCATCATCACCATTCTAAAACGAGATTTGATGCTCGGTAACGACATTGAGTTGGCCGCTGACACCCCGTTGTTCGACGGTGATCTGGACCTGGATTCACTGGACGCACTCATGCTGATGCAAAGCATGGAGAAAGAGTTCGATTTCAAAATTCCTGCCGAATCATTTGGCCCGGAAGTGTTCAAAGACGTCAACAGCTTAGCCGCGGCGATTGGATCCCCGACACACGTTGAAGAAATTCATCAAACTTCAACGGCATCGGTTGACCTCGACGCCCTGCCACATCGTCCGCCGTTTCGCTTCATTACGAAAGTGCTGACCCTCAATCCCGGCGACTCCATCACCGGTCATTGGGAAGTGACTGGCGACGAACCATTTTTTGAAGGACACTTCCCAGGTCATCCGATCGTACCGGGTGTGTTGATCACCGAAGCCCTCGCCCAGCTTTCCGGGCTGGTGGGTTTGGCTAACGATCACGATCAAGATTTCGATGGCCAAGAAAACACGCACCCAGGCGGGAATGGCCAATCAAACATTCAAAATAAATCGTCCGTCAACGGTGTGATCGGCAAACTCGCCCATGTGGACATGCGGTTTCGTGAATCCGTTGCACCTCCCGCAACGATTATACTTCAGAGCCGGGTGGAGCGTTCGCTGGGCATGCTGGTACAGTTTGAGGTCGAAGCGTTTGTCGGAGAACAACGCATCGTGTCCGGAAAGTTATCGCTGGCCCGAACCGGGGGCGATTCGGACACCTCACCATGACGTCAATACCACATCGTCGTACGCTTCTTCACTTCCTTGCCCTTACGCTTATAACTGCCTCAGGGTTGGCATTAGGATTCGACGAATCACCCCAGACCGACCCCCAGCCAACCAATTCCGTATTCGACGAAAAGCTCGACGCGATCGACCGCCGCACCGCCACCATCCACGATATCGATGCCGAATTTGAACAACGTAAATACACCACCCTGCTGAAAAAACCGATTTTTTCTCGCGGAATTCTAAAAATAAAAGGAAATCTCGCTCGCTGGGATACCCAAAAACCCCGACGATCGACACTGCTGATTTCATCGACGTATATCAGCATTTTCTATCCCCAACAGGCATTGCTTGAGGTTTATGAACTGGACGATAAGTTACGCTGGCTTGCGATTTCGCCCGCTCCGCGAATGGGTTCGTTACGAGAGAAGTTTGTCCTCACTCCCGCAAGCGTTGACACCTTTGATCAGAAAATGGTTCCGGCAAATGCGATCGGCGTTCGTGCGACACCGCGCGATGATGCCATGCGCGATCACCTCATCCATATCGACATCCTCATCGACAACGACACCGCTCTGGTGGTCGCCGTGTACATCACAGACGCCGATGGCGATCGAACCGAACTGATCTTTTCAAGGATGCGTACTAATACCGGCTTGCAAGAAAAAGATGTGACACTCAGTGTTCCGGCGGGAACAAAAATCGTCCATCCGCTCGGTCATCAGGATGACCCACAAACACAACGAATGAGTGGAGCCCCATGATGGCCGACACTCCCGCCCCAACGGCGCAAACTCCCACAGCACAAAACCCCGAAACACTTGGCACAAGTCGCAAAGCAGGCAAAACCCAAGCAAGCACACTGGATAGTCTCTCTGCCCGGTTTTGGTGCGAGTTTATGTTCTTCTGGACGGAGCATTGGCCATGGTTTGTGCGGGCATCGCGCGGATTTTTTCTTTGGTTAACATGGCGATTCGCAACCGGGTTGCGTCTAGGATTGATGGCCAACGCACGTCGCCTGTTGGGACCCGGTGCGGACAATCAGGCTCAACAAACGCTGGCTCGAAAAGTACTCTACAACTTTTACACCACCATTTACGAACTGGGAATAGCCGTGCGTCAGTCACGAGCGTCGCTCGCAGCCAGAACAACCAAAATAGTGGGAGAAGAACGCTACATCGCGGCTAGGAAAGAAAAGCGAGGCGCAATCATAGCGACCGCCCACCTCGGCCCGTTCGAGATCGGAGCCGCAGCCCTAATGGATCGGGAAAAACTCGTCCATGTGATTTACCAAAAAGATATTTCGTCACGGTTTGACCGACTTCGTTCGATGTTGCGCACTCGGCTTGGAATTACAGAAGCAAGCCTGGACGCCGGCTGGTCGATGTGGATCAAACTTCGCGACGCACTTCAAGCGAATGAAGTCGTGGTGATTCAAGCAGACCGAGTGATGCCCGGACAACAGGGTATCGAAATGCCCTTTCTCGGTGGTCATCTCTGCCTGCCAACAGGACCGTATAAATTGGCGATCGCCTCGGGTGCACCCATTATTCCCGTCTTTTCGATTCCCGATCCGGACCATCCAGGTTGCCTCAAACTGATGATCGAGGAGCCGATTGACGTCGTGACAGACCTGCGTGACAAGTCTGACTCCAATGCACTGGAGCATTCAAAGTCACCCATGTTTTTATCCGCGATGACGCAATTGACGTCACTTATGGAGCACTATATACAGGCCCATCCGGAAAGCTGGATGATGCTCGAGGCAGCTTGGTGCGAAGATCAGGACGAGGCCAGGGAAAGTTCTCAAACATTGGGAGCTTTGCCCGATAAATCATGAATACGAACCCGATTATTATCACAGGGACCGGCGTCGTCTCGTGTCTCGGACTCGACTGTGAATCGACATGGGCTGGGATTTTACGTGGACAATGTGGCATGGCCGAGCTGACGGCCGTCGAGTCTCCGTTACCCGAGGGAACGGACGGAGGACAGGCGCCGATCGCACCGGAACAGATTGAAAATAGCGAGCCGCGTGAAGTCATGTATCTTCGCATTGCGATTGCGGAAGCGCTGCATACCGCCGGCTTGAATGACAACAATCCGTACCACCCAACACGTTGCGGTGTGATGTTGGGTACCACGCTGCACGGTATGCGGGCGGGCGGGCGGTTCTTCAGAACCCACGACCTCTCACACCTGGCATCCTTTCTCGGCGGATCCACCATGCAACGTGCCACTGTCGGTTTTGGAATTGGAGGTTTTTGCACGACGGTATGCTCCGCCTGCTCGTCCGGTCTGGCGAGTATCACGTTGGCGACTTCGATGTTATCAACCGGCGCGCTGGACATGGTCATCGCGGGTGGTTATGACCCGGTGAGCGAATACGCGTACGCCGGGTTCAACAGCATGCGCCTGGTGGCGAGAGGCCCACTTCTACCCTTCTCCAAACATCGCAAGGGTATGAAACTTAGTGAGGGGTATGGGCTTGTGGTCCTAGAGCGAATGGACGACGTACAACGACGAAACGGCCCGATGCACGCGGTGGTCGCCGGATTTGGCGAGTCGTGTGATGCGCATCATTTATCTCAACCCCATCCCGAAGGAATTGGCGCCGCAAGTGCCATGAACTCGGCATTAAACACTGCACAAATATCACCCAACGAAATTGATCTAATCGCAGCGCATTCGACCGCGACCCCCAATAACGACGCGGCGGAATTCGCGGCGCTGAGCCGCGTGTTTGGGGATACACTCGGCCAAACTCCCGTCGTGGGTTACAAGAGCCATTTGGGACATACGCTCGGCGGTGCGGGTGCGCTGGAGCTGGTACTCTCCACGTTGGCTATTCGAGATCAACTCATTCCAGCCTGTGCCAATGTCGAACCTCAAGATGTCGAGTTCGATTCCATGCTGTTAGCCACCGGCGACACGAAAAAGGCTTCTGTACTTCATACCCTCAACACCTCGCTGGGGTTCGGTGGGTCCAACACCAGCGTTGTGCTTGAATCGGTTAACCGCGAAAAATTAAAGTTATCCGAAAACATACCCACGGAAGATGCCAGACAAAGTACGAGGAAAACAGGCCCCAGCCTGTACGATGAATCATCACGAGACGTAATGATTACCGGCGTGGGCGTTGTATTGCCCGACATCGCCTCCAACGACGCGTTTGCAGCCTGGGTGACGCGGACGAATCCAACCGCCATCACGGATGATACCGGCGGACTGGACCGAGTGTCATTGGACGATTTGCTGAACGCTCGACGCATTCGCCGCATGAGCGACTACGTCAAACTGTCGCTGGCTGCTTCCGCCTCCGCATTACAAGACGCCGGGATTGATGCTGTAGATTCTCTGGATGAAACCTGCTCAGCCATTCTGGGTACAACGCACGGATCCACTTCCTATTGCGAACAATATTACAGCAAACTGGTGACCGACGGCGTGGATGCAGCCAACCCGCTGTTGTTTGCGGAAGGCGTCCCCAACGCCGCAGCAGCACACTTGAGTACGATGATGTCCATCAAAGGATTTTGCCAGTCGGTCATCGGTACACGTACCGCCGGACTGGAAGCCATGACGCTCGCGGCACACAGGATTCGCAGCGGTTTGTGGAACCGTGCGATTGTCGGAGCTGCGGACGAGTACTCCACCCTCATCAACAACGCGTATGAACATTTCGGCCATTACCGTGGTGATCACAATTGTATGAGTGACAAAAGTTCCAACGGTTTTGTGACCGGGTGCGGCGCCGTTTGTTTTGTGTTGGAGAGTCGAGTTGCAGCCCAACGACGCGGTGCTCGAATCTATGGAGCGGTTGATTACACAGCTGGCGATACCTGGATGACAACGACACTTCGTGAATCGATCGCCGGCGTACAGCGTGTTCATCAAGGCATCATGGCCCCGAAGCATCTCCTCGTTTCCGCCAACCAAACTTACATCGACAGGATCGAATTTGCTGGTTTACGAACGAACAATAGCGTAAACCAATCCAACCAATTGGACACTCACCCGATCGTTTCTACCGCCTATGGCCATATGGCGGAATGCTTCAGCGCAGGCCCGCTAGCTGCTCTGGCAGGAGTGCTGTTGACGAAACAGATGCCCAAATGTCTGGTAGCGACTCCAAAGCATGTAACGCCCGCAGTCGGGGAAGAATGTCCAGATGTCATCGGTGTCGTAGCCAGCGATTATGCAGGATCATCGATCGGGATTAGCGTAAAAATACTACCCAAGCCCTAGACGTGCCCGCCTTCGCTGTAAGCATAATCTACACGGATCAACAAGCTAGGAATTATGGCTGCAGTTTAATCAGTGCATTAGTCTGTGAATTGTTCGTGAAAACGATAACATATATGAAATTCAACGGTCTGGTACGGCCGTTCCACTGTTAGTAACTACCCAAATGTGCTCGGGCACAGTAGCATGCCGCCCATGGCCATCGCCCCCGTCACCCAGAAGCAAGCTGTCATAGAGCTGGGCGGAGTGTGCGTTGTTCCACCCTGGGTGGATAAACTAATCGGCTCGTGCGATTCGATCACCGAGTCTGTTAAACACGGATGCGCCTCGCAGGTAACGTACGGAAAAGAATTTACACTGGTGACCGTAAGAGTCAGCGGTGCCAGTCATGACGACGCGTTGAAAATGCAACGGCGAACCTCGTTGGCTTATGAGACGATCGCACATGAGATTGCGACATCATTAACCCACCACCCCATAAGATTTTGGAATTTCATACCAGACATTCAATGCGAGATGGGTGGCGGGCTGAGCCGGTACATGAGCTTTAACGCAGGAAGGTTCAGTGCCTACTTCGATTGGTACGCCGACGGAAAAGAATTCGCCAATTCAATCGCCACAGCCACCGCTGTTGGCTATCATGGGAATGACCTGGTGATTCACGCATTGGCGAGTGCGCGACCGGGTGTACATATTCATAATCCCAGGCAATGTCCACCCCATGAATACTCAACCAGTTTTGGGCCTATGCCCCCCTGCTTTGCCCGAGCGACCGTGTTGCCTTCAACCAATTCATCGTCATCGCTCATCCTGATTGGGGGAACAGCCAGCGTAAACGGTGAAACCTCTACACACCTTGACGACGTACGCGCACAAACCGACGAAACATTTGAAAACATGAAACATTTAATGGACTCGGTTCCCAGCGTGAATCATGTTACCGGTGGACAACAAAAGGATTTCGACCCCGTGTCGCTGCGCTGGATGGATACGCTTCGCGTGTACTATCTTCACCAGAAAGACCAGGAAGTCATCGAACAAATGGTGCGCAGACATGTACCGCACATAGAAGATATTGAATTCCTTCGAGCCGATATTTGTCGGCCTGAATTGCTCGTTGAGATTGAAGGAACCGCTCGTCCAACGTCAACATAACGTCACTCACAGAACCATTGTAAACCACTGAGGGGTAAGCCGCTTAGGCTGGGGATCACATTCGATGGCACAACACTCTTTTGACGCTGACGTGCTCATCATCGGCGGGGGTCCAGCTGGAGCCACGGCTGCACTGTCCCTTGCACGCGCAGGGGTTCGCGTATTGGTTCTTGAAAAACAGCGGTTTCCTCGTTTCCATGTCGGGGAATCCTGCTTACCCAGAGGATTGGACCTGATCGACGAACTGGGACTACGACCTGCGTTGGACCGCCTGACCTATATGCCGAAATACGGCGCAGAATTCGGCATGGGCGGATCATTCGAAACGACAAAATTTCGATTTGATATCGGTCTTGATGGGAGTAAGAACGAAACCTTCAACATCGCCCGAGCGCCGTTTGATCACATGCTGTTACAAGAGGCCCAGGCCGCTGGGGCACAGGTCATCCAGGAAGTGAGCGTCACACACGTGGTGACTCTATCTGACGGCTATGTGGAAATCGAAACGAAAGATCGGACATATACCGCCAGGTACGCGATTGACGCGAGCGGACAAGCCACGCTACTGGGAAAGCACATGGGTCTTCGTCGAGGGTTCGCTCACCATCGCAAAGTCGCATATTTTGGTCACTTTGAAAATGTGAAGCGTTTACCTGATGACGAAGAGGGGTATCCCACTATCGCGATGTGTGACGAAGGGTGGTTTTGGATCATCCCGATCGACAAACAGCGCACCAGCATTGGGCTGGTGATGGATATCGGCGCAGCCCATTCGATCGAAGTTCCTCCGCCACAGATGCTGGCGTGGGGAATCGAACACTGCCCGTTGGTCGCGGATCGTATGAAAGACGCGGTCTATCCGGAATTCAATCATGTGAGCGCCGATTTCAGTTATACCTGTGCGCCGTACGCAGGGCCGGGATGTTTCCTCGTTGGTGATTCCGCGGTGTTTTACGACCCGATTTTTTCTTCTGGAATTTGCCTGGCTATGGTCTGCGCGGCAGAAGTGTCGAAACTGCTGATAGCCGTGTTAAACGGAAAAATGTCTCCACGACGAGCACGATCGCGCTACGCCAAAATTGTTACATCAGGATCCGATCCGTTCTTTGTGCTGGTCAATCTTTTTTACCAGAATTCGTTTCGCGATTTATTCCTTCACGGCCAAGGTTTTTTTAAGGTGCATCGAGCGGTGATTTCGATTCTCGCTGGGCATGTGTTTCCCCGACCCGCATTTTCGCTTCGTTGGCGTTTGCGCTTGTTCGAGTGGCTCGTTCAAATTCAGCGCCGGTTTGAGTTGGTTCCTCGCCATCAGACATTCTCATTATTGTCCTCTTCGACGCCCCAAAAAGAAACCACACTTGAGGCCGTTGGCTCAACTTTGTAGGATATCTGCACGCACCCATGCGAATAGGCAGTCGGGTCAACACAAT
>CBDTZI010000103.1:0-9512 GCA_965364865.1 uncultured bacterium
AGCGACGGGGAAGCGGAAGTGTCCCCGCATCGTATCGTTCGCTACCAATTGGCTGAGTGTCGCGTGCTGGATGATGTGATCAAAGCGATCGAGTCGTTTGGTTTGTCGATCAACGATCTGTTTTTAACGCGTGAAGAGCTGGTGACTGGCGAACTGCCTCCGGCGAAGTTTGTCTTGAAGCCCGATAGCGGTGATCTGGTCGAGCTGAGTAATCTCGCAGAGGTGGCCGCTGGGGTGCGCAACCTGGGTCGATCGGGGCTGGCGATCAAGCGGTTTAAGGGTCTGGGCGAGATGAACGCCGACGAACTCTGGGAAACCACGATGGATCGCAGCGTTCGCACACTGCTGCGAGTGGTGATTTCCGAGGACATGGACGACCTCGAGCAGGCTGACATCGACGCCCGCGAAGCCGACCGCATTTTCCGTCTTCTGATGGGCGAAAATGTGGAAGACCGCCGCCGCTTCATCGAAGACAACGCCATCAACGTCAAAAACCTCGACGTTTAGACATTCACATCTAATTCAGTTCTTTGTGGTTTGGTGGTGAATCGTCGTTTAGGTTAACGAAACCGGGTCGACGTCGAGGATGATGGAGTCGGCTTTGGTGCGCAGGGTGTTGTCCTGTTGCAATTGAGCCAGCAGTTTTCTCAGCGATGTCGCGTCCAGCGTACGCAACAGCAATTCATAACGATACTTGTTTTTTAAGCGCGAAAGTACGCAGGGGTTTGCGCCCATCACATCCGCGTATTCAAGATTAAGTGATAAAATCGTATCACGAATTTTCTCAGCCATTGCATTCGCTTCGGCTTTCACCGTTTCCTCGCGCGTGTGGGTTAATACCAGCCGGGCGATTCTTCTAAACGGCGGCCAACCGACTTTTTTGCGGGATTCCAGTTCTTCCGTAACGAACGACTCGTAATCGTGATTAACTGCGTGCTTAAGCGCGGGCAGCTCGGGCATCATGGTCTGCACCACAACTTTACCCGTTGCGTCCGCACGACCCGCTCGACCAGCCACCTGGGTGATCAACTGAAACAATCGCTCGTTCGCACGAAAATCTGCGGACAACATTCCAGTATCGGCCTGCATCACGCCCACAAACGAAACGAACGGAAAATCCAGACCTTTGGCGATCATTTGCGTACCCACCAGAATGTCGATCTTGCGCGATTCAAAGTCGTTTACGATGCGTTCGTAATGAGATCGATGTTTCATGGTGTCACTGTCGACGCGTTCGATGCGAGCGGCGGGTAACACTTTTTTGAGCACGTCCTCGATCCGCTGCGTTCCCAAACCGATCGCGATCAGCGGTTGACCACAGCCGAGGTTGGGGCAGGTTTTGGGCGTATTGATTCGGCGATGACAATAATGACAAATCGAATGGCCGGTCGAGGTGTGCATGACCAGCCCGATGTTGCAGTTGGGGCAGGTGATGCGTGAATTACACGAGGGACAGGTTAATCGATTCGCAAAGCCACGGCGGTTCATCAAGATGATGCTCTGTTGATTGCGGGCCAGCGTTTCTTTAAGATTTTGCACCATCGGTCTGGATAAAATCACGCTGCGCTTTTGCTCCAACATTTCTTCGCGCATGTCTATAAGAAGAACTTTGGGCATGGGCAGATCGCGCACGCGTTTTTTGATTTGCACGCGTCGATAGTCTTTTCGATAGCCGCTGAGAAACCATGTCTCTACGGACGGGGTTGCGGAGCCTAACATCACGGGGATGTTCAGTTGTTTCGCACGCATAATCGCTACGTCGCGTACATGAAAGCGGGGTTCCTGCAGATTTTTGAAGCTCGTCTCCTGTTCTTCGTCGACCACGATGAGTCCGAGATTCGGGCACGGTGCAAAGACGGCGCTGCGGGTACCGATGATGACGTTTTTTTCACCGGAGGTGATCTGTCGCCAGATTAACGATCTTTGCGAGTCGGTTAGTCCGCTGTGCAACACCGCGACATCGGTAAATCGATCAGCCAATCGCTGTACGAGTTGAGTGGTCAGGACGATTTCCGGAACCAGCATGATCGCCTGTTGGTCTTTTTTGAGTACATGACGGATCGCGTGGATGTACACCTCGGTTTTACCGCAGCCGCTCACACCTTGAAGCAAGGTTACGGAAAATTGTTGATCGTCGATAGCTTCGATCATCTTTTGCAGCGTATGTTGTTGTTCTTCGTTAAGTTTGAAGTCGGGTTCGATTTGTGTTTTCGGTGGCTCGACATCGACGGGCTCTTCCTTGCGCGTTTCGATGGAGACCCAGCCAAGCTTTTCGATTAATCGAAGAACCGAGGCGGTCGCGTTAGCGGAGCTTAATAATTGATCGACGGGCATCGGCTCATTGCACTGGGAAAGAGATTCGAGGATGGCGAGCCGTTTGGGTGTGATGCGTGTGTTGTCTGCTTGCAATGCTTCGATGTTTTTTTCGAGATTGACGTAACGAACGGTCACGAACCCGCGTTGTTTTCGCACGCCTTCGGGGGTCATGGCTTTGAGCGTGCGACCGAGCCCGCAGCTATAATGCGTTGCGATTTCCTGGCCCAGCTCGATTAATTCCTTCGTGAGATAACTGGCTGGGTCTACCAAGTCGGTAATGGGTTTGAGAGTGCTGTCCCACCGCTTACGATCGAGATTAATGACAAACCCCTGAACGGTTGTCCCCTTGCGGCCTAGCGGAATGTTAATGCGTTGGCCCAGCGTGAGCGTGTCTTCCATTTCTGTGGGCACGGCATAGCTATAGGTTTTGTGGGTGCGGAAGATGGGCGCGACCTCGGCGACCACGCCTTCGCGATGCTCGCCTTCTTCGATCCAGAGTCTTCCGGATGTGTTGTATACTTTCAACGTTCCTACCCGCTACGTTATATGATGATAAAATAGTACGAAAAAGTCCCGATAGTTATCGGGAACGCACCAGCAGTTATGACTATAGATTATGCCCGCAATACGGAGGATACGCCAACAAAGCGTCAAGGATGATTTTTGGGGTGGCATGGAAAAAAATAACCCACAGGATGCCACCCGTGGGCTGTAGTAACGTTCTGTTCCGTATGACGAACCCTAACTTTCGTCATTTCCTGTCCGCTTCCTTACGGTCACGGCGCGGTTGATATCTTCGGATGAAAATTGGTTAGTTTTTTTTGGTGTGTTGCTTTTTGTGGCCGGGTTTATGGTTTCCGTGTTTACTGTTGCCATCGCGGAATTTGAAATCTTTGGGATCAAACGCTCTAAAGCCGGTGATCTGCGGCATATCGTCAGGCTGTTCATCGGGATGAACCGCAAACACTTCCACACGTACGATTTCCTCAAAGGGAACGGTGACGATAAACGCACCGACTTTATAGCTTTCGTCCATCGGCATGCACTCAAAAACCAGATGCGATTTCATGGGGACGTCAGCCATGGCTAGTATTTCGTAGCTGAATCCGTCGCGAAGATAGATAAGCGTGCGAGCTTCCAGTTCGTCGTGATATTTTCTGAGCTCTTTGTGTTCTTCCAGTTCGTGTACTTCGACTTCCGGAAAATGTTTTAGCGCACAGCGCATCTTGGCTTCGCTGAGTTGATCGTTGTAGGGTTGTCCGTGAAACCAGTCGTGACTGAACATAAGTTATCACCGTATGAATGTGAATAAAGGGGGAATGTAATGTGAGCCGCACATTCAACGCGGTTCACCCCCCGAAAGGGTGCGGAATCATTCCGATCACCCATTACGTCAATCACTCTACCATTGTATCGGTCTATTTTGCGACTAGCATGTGTATATGGACCCCGTGGAATTGAAGGAATATGTCCGATCGCTGGCTTCTCAGCAGGGCTTTGAGTCCTGCCGGGTCGCACGGGCTGTACCTATCGGACGAGCTGAGGATTTACTCCGCTGGCTCGATCTGGGTCGGGCGGGGTCGATGGATTACATGGCTAACTATTTTGATCAGCGGGTCGATCCAGGGATGCTGCTGGAGGGGGCTCGCAGCGTTGTGATCTGTGCCCTGCAGTATTATCAGCCCAATCCAGCCGGTGTGGAAGAGGTCGGGGACAGTGATCAATCGCGGGGTCGGGTGGCCCGGTATGCGTGGGGTGATGATTACCACGAGGTGATTAAAACCAAGCTGTTTGCGATGGCCGATCAGATGCGGGCGGAGCTTAACACTCCGTTTGAAGCGAAGGCTTGTGTGGACACAGCTCCTTTACTGGAGCGGGAATGGGCGGCGACAGCGGGGATCGGGTGGATCGGGAAAAACACGCTGGTGCTCAATCAGCAACTGGGCAGTTATTTTTTTCTGGGGGCGCTGGTGACTACGCTGGAGATTGAAGCTGATGAACCGGTGACGGATCACTGCGGCAGTTGCACCGCTTGTTTAGATGCCTGTCCGACCGATGCGTTTCCCGCACCCTACGAGATGGATGCGTCACGTTGTATCAGCTATCTCACGATTGAACATCGGGATGAAATTGACGAAACGTTGAAGCCGATGATGGGGGATTGGATTTTTGGATGCGATGTCTGTCAGGAGGTTTGTCCGTTTAACCGAGATGCGCCGGTGACGCACGAGCCGCACTTTGTTGCTCAATCACATCGAACAAATCCGGTTTTGGACGAGGTTTTGCAATGGTCGATCGAGGATTATCGTAAGCAGTTAAGCGGTAGCGCGATGAAGCGTGCGAAGCTGGACATGCTTAAGCGAAACGCACAAATCGCGCAAGAAAACTCTCGTTCATCGTAATTATTTGTCACGTCGCGGATGGAGGATGGATTTTAATTCATCATTTCTTCGATGGTCACCGCCCAACAATCGAGACATTCGAGACAGGCTTCACAATATGGTTTTTCTGGATCATCACGCTGAAAACAAGCTTGTTCCGCAGCGTACAAAGCATCATCTTTAGATACTTGATTGTTAATATACATATTTACAATTTGCTTCAAAACATCGTTTTTTTCCGAATTGTTCATCCAACATGCCTCTTGTAATGATTTTGTGGGATGATCAGGTATGCTTCGCATGAAAGACATTCCAGTCGTATTGCAGGCATATTTGTCATGATATTGATTGCAAATATCTGCGATGACTTTGAACTTAGTGTACTGGTGGTATCGAAGTTCAGACATTTGGGAAATTGTCTTACGAAGTGTATCTTTCATTTTTTCATCAGTATGATTTTCGCCCCACTTCATCATCTGGTTTACAACATCGCGGCCCGTAATCTCTTTGGTTTCAGTCTTCTGAGAATTGTTAGGGATAGACTTTTCAGTAAAATTGTTTGCCGGATGAACTTCGGCCGTATTGTTACCAGTTTCAGCTTCCAGTAATTTAGTTTGGGCTTTGATTAATCGAATGTTTGCTTCTGCCTCACGCTGCCTTATCTCAAAATCTCTGTTCGCGAGCGTGATACGGACGTATCGATCGTATTCTTGGTTGAGCGTTTCGTACTCCAAGCGGGACAGCGCTCGTCTACTAGCCAAATACGGATGATACCTTGCTGCCCATTCCTTCGCAGAAAGTATTTGACCAGAGGTATTATTGTCAAATTGATACATAGGGTATCGTTGGTCAACATGCGATGCTGTTTGGCAAGCACAAGAGCATGTAACAATAATGGAAATAACGACCATTTTTGCTGATTTCATAGTGTAAATATTATACCTGTTATTGAGTGAAATAACAAGAATAATTCATGAAACAGTTCGTCGGACACTGATAGTGGTCAGTCGTCCGTCCCGTAGGGACGGAATGAAAATAGCCCAGCGATTTATCTCTGGGATTGCGAATGGCTTCAGGCTTTGTAGTCCCGTAGGGACGAATGAAGTTTCATTCATCTGTTCAGCCGTCCCTCCGGGACTAATCCGATTTGAGAATCCGTATACCCAGCCATAAATGGCTGGGCTAAATTCGTATCGCCCCTCCGGGGCTTGTCCCCGGCGCATCAATACTCGCGCCGCCCACAAGGGGCGACATTACAGATGTTTATCGCATAAGTAACGATTGATGCAATTTACTGTTTAGCACGCGCGGATATTATTTATGACGCCGCAGATGGAGGATGGATTTTAATTCTTCGATCCGTAAGAAATACGAAGCGATCATGTAGGCGATGGCGCCGGTGGCTACTAACACGCCGAGTTTAATTATGGCGTGTTGTTGCAGTGAATCGTGAATCGCGGGGATAAAAATTATCAGGCTCAACGCGCAGGCCATGATGATGGTTGCGAAAACCATTTTCAAAATCGCGTATGCGGTGTTCGATCGCTGGATGGAATCACAGCGGACGTCCAGTTTTTTCCGCAGCCACAAAACCTGTACTATCGCGCAAACGGCGGTGGCCAGGGCCAAACCTTTTTCCTGCAAATAAAAGACCAATGATAAATTCATGATAAAATTGATGCCGACCATGTACATCGCGATCCGGGCCGGTGTTTTACTGTTTTTTAAGGCATAAAACGTGCGGACAAAAAGATGGTGCGTGAAATAGGCGACCATGCCGATGCAATAAAAGATCAGCACGTTGGCTACGCGGCGCGTATCCGACGCATCAAACTCCCCGCGTTGATACAACGCAGCCACCAGCGGATGAGCCACGAAAATGAGTCCCACCGAAGCGGGCAGTGCAATAAACAAACTCGTCCGTAACCCGCGATCCAGTACGTCGGCGAGTCCCGCGTGGTCGTTTTGCGATGCTTTTTCCGATAACACCGGAAAGATCGCGGTGGCTAGAGCGATTCCAAACACGCCGAGCGGTAGTTGATAAAGATATTGGGCATATCCCAACACAGCTGGTCCGACACGTTCACCCTCTTCCACGACAAAGAGATAGGCGATTAAGTAATCCATCAGCGTATTGATTTGCACCGCTGACAACCCCAGGATCATCGGCCCCATGAGTAACGTAACCGATTTGAGTTGTTCGTCTTTCCACACGCGCGAAAAAATCGGAAAAAATGAAACCGACGCCAGCGCCCATGCGGTAAGTGCCAATTGCGTGGCACCGCCTACAAGAACGCTGATGCAGATGACATGGATTAGTTCCGCGCCGGCGAGGTTCATTCCTTTCGCTCCGATCCAGGTGCCCGCGATGATGGCGATGTTTAACAGAGCGGGAGCGACTGCCGGGGTGGCGAAGTGGCCACGAACCTGCAACACTCCGCCGCCGATGGCGACCAGGCAGATCATGGCCATGTAGGGCATGAGCCAGGCGGAGAGTTCGAGCGCCAGATCGTCGTGTGACATTCTCCATACCACGATCACCAGCTCCGCCAGCAACATCCCGGCGAGAAGCACCGTGAACAGGACTTTGAACATCGTTCCGACGAATTTTCGAGATTTTTCTTCGCCGTGGTTTTGCAAGCTCTGTGTCAAAACCGGGATCATGGCGGCGGACAAGGCTCCCTCTCCGAAAAGACGTCGAGCGAGGTTGGGCAGCATGAACGCGATGCGGAAAGCTGAGAGAATCTCGCCGGTGCTGAAAAAGGTGGCGAAAATGCACTCACGCAGGAGCCCGAGCACCCTCGAAACCAGTGTTAGCGAAGCGATAAGCCATGTTGAGCGGATAAATCGACTTGAATTTGCCATCGCGAGCAGGTTACGC
This sequence comes from uncultured bacterium, assembly GCA_965364865.1. Classification (GTDB taxonomy): domain Bacteria; phylum Planctomycetota; class Phycisphaerae; order UBA1845; family UBA1845; genus CBDTZI01. Next base: position 7,579 of record CBDTZI010000103.1, read on the forward strand.
GGCTCCTGTGCGCGTGGCAAGATGGATGAATAATTCGCATGTGAGCTACAAGCGGTTACCCACAACAGACCGCTGATTTTAGCCATTGTAGGGGCAGAGGTAAGTTAGCCGATGGCAAGAGTGAGGGTTGGGGAAAAATTTATATATTCGGGTGGTTGACAAACGGGTGATTGAAATTTAGGTATGCTCTTTCTCGCGTGGACGAGACGAATGAATTTTGCGGAGAAGTGACCGATGGCTCATATAGTTGCAGAACCATGTATCAAATGTAAGTACACTGACTGCGTGGCTGTTTGCCCCGTGGATTGTTTTCATGAGGGGATGAACTTTCTCGTGATCGACCCGGAGACGTGCATCGATTGCGGCCTATGCCCGCCCGAATGCCCGGTCAGTTCGATTTTTGCCGAAGAGGATATGCCGGATAAATGGAGCGATTTTGTCGAGATTAACGCCAAGTATTCTTGCGATTGGCCTGTGATCGACGCTCAGAAAGAGCCTCTATCGACAGCCGACGAAGCCTCCAAGGAAGATGAAAAGAAAGATCAGATCGATCCCAATCCATGGACGGGATAGCTCGCCATGGTCCGGAAATCAACTTAATTTGATTCTGTTGATGGCGACGTCTTGACCCAGCCTGATTGTTCAGCTATCAATCTAACTCCAAGAGGGTGTTGTGATATCCTCTCGTCCCGTTTTGGTAATCCAAGCTTGGATTCGGGCTTGTATTTGTGTTGTTGGCGTGTTGTTGGTGTAGTGTAACCGCGCGGGCTAAAGCCCGCGGCTCAGGTGTTAAAAAGTAGTAGGGGCTGTAGCTCAATTGGTTAGAGCATCGGACTGTCGATCCGAAGGTTGCGGGTTCGAATCCCGTCAGCCTCGATTTGTGAGGAAATAGACCCCGTCGAGTGAAAATCGCTCGACGGGGTTTTTCTTTTGGAAATCTGTGACATTTCTGTTATTCTGAAGGGACGATGTCAGCCTGTGGCATATCTTGGCTGGCGGTGGAGGATTATGGGTATTTACAAGTCACATCCCTATTAAGGTATGTGGGAAAGGTTTACTCATGTACAGATATGTTCACTTTTATGCTTTCATTTCTGCAGTTTTTCTATGTTCTGCGCCGATGGTGGCCAATGGTCAAATGACCTGGCATGTCGATTGCGACCGACAACCCAGTATGACCAGAGGAAATGTAGCGGCTACGTTTTGCGTCATTCAAGATGCGATCGACTCCGCGGGTGTCAGCGGAGATGAAATAGTCGTGTCACCAGGAGTTTATCATGAGTTGATAGACTTTCATGGCAAGGCAGTTCACCTGCGCAGTTCTGGCGGTGCCGAAGTCACCTTTATAAACGGAATGGGTTTGAATGGCAGCGTCATTACCTGCGTCAATGGCGAAGGACCGGACACCATTGTTGAAGGCTTCACCATCACCGGCGGAACGGGCACTGATGTTGATGGTGATATATTGGGCGGAGGTATGTTTGTTTATGCATCAGGCCCGACCGTGACAGGTTGCAAATTTACAGGTAACACGGCTGAAGCCGGTGGCGGTTTTTTTAATCATGATTATAGTACGGCACACGTAATCCACTGTGTGTTTGAAGATAACCACGCCACAATTCGTGGTGGCGGTATGTACAACTATCAATGCGATCCCATCATTACCCGTTGTACTTTTTCTCACAATACCGCTAAGAAAGATGGCGGGGGGATGCGCAATAATGACAGTAACGCCATCGTGCGCAATTGCATGTTTTCCAATAATTCAGCTATGGATAATGGCGGTGGTATGGCCAACTTGTTTGGAAAACCTACGATTGACAATTGTACCTTTGTTTCAAATTCTGCGAATGTACATTCGTTTGGTGTTGGTGGGGGAATGTTTAACGATATCGCCAGATCGATTGTTACGGGTTGTAATTTTATGACCAATA
>CBDTZI010000104.1:0-9471 GCA_965364865.1 uncultured bacterium
GCTGATCTTAAAGATCGCAACACCTCCGTTATCGTGGGCACCACCATGGGCGAAACGGTTTTCATCGAAGAAAATATCGAAGCCCCGCCGGAGGACTGGTTATCACCCGAGCACATGCAACGGATCATGTCGGGTAAGCCAGGCTCGATTTCGGGAAATGTTCAAAAACAATTCGGCGTAAAAGGTAGTGCGGTTGATTTATACGGAGCGTGTGCAGCCGGTAACATGGCTATCGAAACAGCCAAGCGTCAACTGCTGGACGGTCGTTGTGATCTGGCGATCGTCGGCGGGGCGGATGGGTTCAGCATTTTGGCCTTTATCGGATTTATGCGTCTACGGGTGATGTCATCAGGGGTGTGTCGTCCCTTTGACGTTCAACGTGATGGACTTCTGGTCGGCGAAGGTTCGGCGATGTTTGTGGTCGAATTGGAATCGTCGGCGAAAGCGCGTGGTGCGAAGATATTGGCTCGCGCATTGGGCGGTGCGATCGCAGCGGAGAATTATCATCCGACCCGGCCTCACCCCGATGGGGATGGATTGTCGCGGGCGGTGATCGGCGCGATGCAAGACGCAAGCATCACTGCGGATGAGATTGATTATGTATGTGCGCATGGAACGGGTACACCGCAAAACGACGCGATCGAAATGAAGGTGATGGAACAATGTCTGAACGAGGGGACGGCGTTCAGTTCGCTCAAAGCGTTGACCGGCCACACGATGGGTGCGGCCTCGGCGATCGAAACCGCAGCATGTATATTAACGTTGCAACACCAGACACTCATTCCCACCTGGCATCTGGAAGAAGTGTTACAACCCTGCGGGATGGATGCGATCGCTAATCAAACCCGTTCCGCAATGGTTAATTGTGTGATGAACAACGCCGCGGGTTTTGGTGGGTATAACAGTAGTATCGTATTGGGGAAGGCATAGAATTTTGTAGTGGAAAACAGAGCCTTGAGTGCAAGCGATGGGTGTAGGTAATTACGAATTACAAATTACAAATTACGAAACGGCGAATCGTAATACGCCGATGCGCGTTAAATAGAAGTCCCCGCAGGGGACGAAACCCAATAAGTAGCCCATGGCGCGAGCCATGGGTTTAGGTGTATCCGCGAACATCAAGCCCCATCAGGGGCGACACAAACGAAAGTCGTAAATCAACGACCGATGCGCGGGTACACGGTCGGTGAATCCAGTCCTCCCTCCGTCCCTCACCCTTTTCAACCGAAAAGAATGGGGCACCCGGGCGGGCCTCTCATTACGCCGCCCATAAAGGACGGCGCTACATCAGCGGATAGCCATGTGTGGGCTTTTCTAGTATTCTGACGAACTGAACCAATTATACACTGGCTGGTAGAGATCAATTCGATAACGAGGATTTTGGGATATGAGTGCGACTGTTCGCGATGTTGTGATTACGGGGCTGGGACCGGTGACGTCGATCGGAGTGGGGTGCGACGCACTATGGTCGTCACTGCAATCCTCTCAAAAAAAAATTGAAATGCGGGAGCTTCACGTTGACGTCGCTCGCACCGTTACGCTTCCCATCGCCGCGATGCCCGGTCATGAAGAGGTCCCGGGATTAAATAAACATTTCTCTTATCTTACCCAACAGGAATGCGAGGGGTATCGAGACTTGGCCTATTCGCTGCTGGCGGTCGAGCTGGCTTTGGACGATGCTCAGCTTGAAATCGATCCGGATCAAAACGACGTCGGTTCGGTGCAGGTGTTTGAAGCGCCGGGCGTGGAATCTGCGGTGAGTAAACTTTTTCAACTCATGAGTATGCCCCTTCCACCGAATCAGCCGCCGCAGGTTTACGATCTGCTATCGCCCAATTTTTATAACATGCAGCCATTTTTGTTTGTACATTTGTTGAGTAAGGCGTTTGGGATGAAGGGTTTTTCGACGAGTGTACACAACGCCTGTTCGTCGGGTGCGTTTGCGTTTGAAGTTGCGGCTCAACGTATTCAATCGGGTCAAAGCGATGTGATGGTGGTTGTGGGGGGTGAGGCTTTTGACACGGCGGTTCGGCTGGAATGGTTTCGCCGATTGGAGTTGTACGCCAGGGATGCGGTGATGAGGCCATTTGATGCTACGCAGACCGGTTTTTTTGTGGGCGAAGGGGCGGGTGCGTTGGTGATGGAGTCCGCGGATCATGCGGCGAAGCGCGGTGCCCATGTTTATGCAAAATATCTGGGTGGGGCGTTTGCCCATCAGGGATGGAAGCAGACGATTCCCGATGTTCGATCTGCGCGGCTGAAAAATGTGATCGGTGATGCACTGAAACATGCAAAGGTTTCCGCGGAGTCGTTGGACTTCATCGTTCCGCATGGAACTGCGACCAGGCTTTCTGACGGATATGAATCGAAATGTGTGGAAGCCGCGCTGGATGGAAAAGCTTCGCAGGCAATCGCGACGGCCTTCAAGCCCGCGATCGGCCACATGTTAGCCGCTAGCGGTGTGATCGAGATGGTGTGTTCACTGTTATCGATGAAAAACGATACGGTTTGTTCTACATTTTCTTCGGAGTCGGATGATTTGCAGTTTCCGGTACCGATCGCAACAACAAATGAAACACGTCCGTTAACCACCATGATGAAATTGTTTACGGGATTTACGGGTCACGACGCCGCACTGATTTTCCAAAAACCATAATTGTCATCACGTGATGGTTAATTCAACAACGGTGTTGGAGTGATCGTTTTCGGCGATGACGAATGCGGGTATCGATCCATCAGGTTTGCGAAATTTATCCACATCTTTTTTTTCAATCGATATGTTTTGGTCCGGCGATGCATTAGCAACGGGTAGGGCGTTTTGTTGTGACGCAACTATTGCAGCCGCCATCGCCGCGGGTCCGGAGGCCGCCAACGAATGTCCTACTTGATGTTCGATAAAAATCGCACCGGGTATCTTCCCACAAGCCGAGGATAAAATAGCTTTATCTTGATCGATTTTTTTCAGTTCGACATTACTCTTCACGGAATGGATCAGGGCTAAAGGTTTTGCGTTTCGTGAGTGAGCGTGCGAGAGTGTTTCCAATACCATCCAGCAGGCACCTTCGGATAATGTTCTGTCGGGTTGATGTAAAGCCTTAGCGATTTCGTCCGTTAAGATATCCGTACCACCCGCGAAAATGATATCCGCTTTGTCAGATTGCAACAGTGCGTAGGCTTCTGCGATCGCATCCAGTCCCGACGATGCGCCGCTGGAAAACGTCAGGTTCGGACCACGCAACCCGAAACACCGAGCAAGGGTACCTGCGTTATAATTACCAACGGTTTGTGGAAAATGGATGGGACTTACAAAACGAGGCGACTGATCGCGCACTTCACTGGCGAATTGTATCATGCCGGGAAGGCCTGCTAGTGCATAGCCATAAACAAGCCCGGTTCTTTCACTGTCACAATGGGAGTGATCCAGGCACGCGTGACGACAGGCGTGCTTGATGGCGATTGCTGACATCCACGCTTCCTTGTCCGATCGGGCGGCTTTGGGTAGATCGGGATATTGATCAAGCAGTGAATCAGAAATCCGTGATCCATGGGGGTCGTGTGGGGCCTTGATCCGATTGGAATCGAGCTGTTCGAAAACTTCTTGCGCGGTTCCATCGCCGTAAGGCGTTACCCAGCCACAACCGGTAATGGCTGTAGCGTTATTTTGTAGTGTGTTGCTCATGAGTCGAAGCCGTGTAGTGAACCGTTTCGAATGTGCTTGCAGTCGTGCCTGCCACCTGTTTCCCAGTTTACCACAATTTTGCATTAATGAAAATGCGTTGCCCGAAAAACACCTCCCCAACGCTCTATTTCGCTGGCGGATTGAGGGTTGATTCGGTATGCTTACCCGAAGTTGGCGATGGCGCAAGTCCACAATGAAAGTACAAGTAATAGTACGAGTAAAAACAGATCAATAGGGTTTGCATGGGAATGTACATGGGAGATTACATGATGAACGCAAAGCGATGTTGCATTGGATTGACGTTTGTGGTTTCGATAATGTTGGGTAGCGGTTGCTCGGTCAAGAATGTGGATTTTTCAAACATCAAGCAGCCACCCCGTTCTTCCGAGCTGGACGCGTACGAAGTGTTTGTGGGTTCGTGGGACTGGGAAGCGAAAATGTTGAACGCTTCAGATGGACACAAAGATTGGACGGGTACCGCACGGTGGCATTGGTCGTTGGACAACCGTGTGCTGGAAGGTCGCATGGAATCTAAATGCGGAGACCTGGAATTTCAGGCCATGGGTGCGTGGAGCTGGCATCCACGATCAAAAAAATATATCTGGTGGATGATCAACAACTGGGGATATCCTCATTCGGGTAGCGCTCGATTCAATAAGGAATCGAAAGAGTGGACCATGAATTATCGGAGCGTGGGCCTGGACGGTACGACGAGTTTCGGGCGCTTTATCATGAGTGTGGTGGATTCCGATACGTTGGCGTGGAGGATGGAAGAGTGGGTGGATCCAATTCACATGGTGAAAAAAACAGAGATGGTGGGGACCTATAAAAGACGCAAGTAGTGTCCGTTAACCCACAAGAGTGTATTTATCGGCCCGGGTGTTTGGATTGCCCATTATGTATAAAGGCAACTCCACCCAAGACAATACATTGCTGATACATAATTGAGGGTCAACACCGGTTGACGCACCGTGTGTGGTGGATTTACATTCTAAGACGATGAAGAAACATACAATTACAACTATTTATGGCGTGATCGTTTCTGTGATACTTGTGGTTACGGGTTGCAGTAGTGACGAGCCGCAGACTAACGCGGGGGCTGAAAAAAAGTCCGCGGAAAATTCCGGCGTGAAGCTCGACGGCGACAACATATTGTTGATCACGCTGGATACGACACGTGCGGATGGAATCGCGAGTTATGGATATGCACAAGCGGTGACACCGACCATCGACGCGCTATCCAAACGCGGATCGCAGTTTGATCAGGCTTTTTCTCAAGTCAATCTCACGCTCCCATCGCACAGTTCGATTTTAACGGGACGATATCCTCGTGAGTTGGGTGTGTTGGTGAATGGCCGCAACGCGCTGGGTGATTCTCATCCCACGCTCGCCTCCCTTTTTAAGGAGAGGGGATATGGCACGGCTGCGTTTGTCGCCAGTTTTGTACTTGATGGGCGGTTTGGCCTGGCTCGTGGATTTGATGTGTACGACGATGACATGGGTGAACAGGATCGTAAAAATGTTCAGCCGATGGAATGGCAGGTCAGTGGAGATATCATTGTCGATCGTGCGTTGGATTGGCTCAACACCGCAAAAGATAAACCCTTTTTCTGTTGGGTCCACTTTTATGACGCCCATGATCCACACGAGATTCCAAAGGGTTTCAAAGGAAAAGCAAGCCATCCCTATAGTGCAGAAATTACTTTTATGGATGCGCAGATTAAACGAATCACGGATTGGCTGAGCGCGAATAAACTCAACGAACAGACGTTGATTGTGATTGTGGGTGATCATGGCGAGTCGTTTGGTGAGCATGGTGAGATTGGCCACACCAACTTTCTTTACAACAGTAATTTGCATGTTCCTTATATTTTTGTGCACCCCAATGCCGTGCCCGAAGGTCAATTCATTAGCGAAGTGGTCGAGCTGGTGGATGTGTTTCCCACCATTCTGGACCTGTTCGGGATGGACATCCCCGATTCGTTATCTTCTCGTTCCTTAACGCCCACGTTTAATGGGGGTGAATTGGAGAATCGGCCATCTTATGCGGAAAGTCAATACGTTTATAGCTCGTTTGGCTGGGCGGAACAGCGAAGTTTAACCACTCCGCGATGGAAATATATCTCATCCACCAAGCCGGAATTGTATGATCGCCAGGCCGATCCGGGTGAAACGAAAAACCTGATTAAAGAACAGCCTGAAATCGCAAATAATCTGCTCGAAGCGTTGAAGACGATTTATAACGGATTAAAGCCGGGTGAGGGTGATACGGTTACTTATGATGCGCAAACTGCCAAGGTGATGGCCAGTTTAGGATATGTAAGTACGGAAGAGGAATCCGATGATTTTCTCACGCCCGGGTTGTCCGATCCCAAAGACATGAACGACGTCATGAAGAAATATCAAGGCGTCAGAAAGATGCTGGAAGAGGCGGACTCCAAGGATGCCAAGGCCCTGGTCATTCCGATACTCTATCAACTGACAAACGGTAGTCCCAACTCAACGATGTTTCGTTTTTTGCTGGGTAATACGCTGCTGGATATTGGAGAACCCGAAAAAGCGATCGAACAGCTCGATAAAGTATTGAAAATGGATAGAACGCAGGTCCATGCGTGGATTTCTATGGGAGATGCCTATTTACAATTAGACAACAAAGCCGAAGCATTGAAATATTATGAAACCGCGTTGGACGTAAACCAATCGAGAATTGATACCGAGTCCGAAACGCTGGCCCATGCCCGTCTGGGAAAAATTGCACTGGAGATCGGCGACGTCAATAAATCGCTGGAACATTACAAAGCCGCGTTACAAGCCAAACCGGAATCACCCGAAAACCAGTTCAACATGGGATTTTTGTTGATCTACGTGAAACAATTCGACCAGGCGGTCCCCTTTTTGCTTGAAGCTATACGACTCAAGCCAGAATACGGAGAGGCCTTGTCGAATCTGGGTACGGCCTATTCTCAGTTGGGTGATTTAACTGCTGCGGAGAAAGCCTTTCGGGGTGCCATGGAACTCAAAGGAGTCGGTGCACAGGCGTGTTTCAACTATGCGTTGATTCTTTCCCAGACAGGGAGAAGGTCGGAGGCCATTCCATACTTGCATCAAGCCATACAGAAAGACCCGAATTTTGATACGCCGTATTACGAACTGGTCTCCTACTATTTCAGCACAAGACAGTTCCCGGAAGCTAAGAAAGTATTAGCAGATGCGGTTATACAGTTTCCGAACAATACTCGATTTCTCAGTACGCAGGCAAAACTATTATCACAATGCCAGGATGAAAGTGTTCGAGATGGCAAAAAAGCGATTGAATACGCGTTACAGGCGATGCCGTTAACGGGCAACAATAATCCCACTGTGATGGCTAATTTAGCCAGTGCTTACGCCGAGGATGGTCAGTTTGAAAAGGCGATCGAAGTGAGCGACGCTGCGATTCGATTGGCCGAGGCTTCACGGAATGCGTCATTGGCCAACTTGATTCGTGCTCAACAAGAGGAATATCGAGCCGGGCGTGCCTATCGAAACAAACAGTTTTAAGAAAGGGTAACAGGCCTGTTGTGCAGGGTTCGTTTTGTATGACTTCAACCCACGATGATGTGACGTCTCTTGTGCGGAATCATGGGTTGAGATGATGGTACCTGTTTGATTAAACAAAATTTTTTCTGCGATCGATCAATTTCATTGTGACACATCAACCCTCTGAATCCCGAGTTCCAACCACCCTGCTTTATGGTATGGCCTTTTTATCCGGGGCTGCGGCGCTGATCTACGAACTGACCTGGGCGAAAATGCTCGCTTTGACGTTTGGAAGCACCACACTGTCCGCCGCGGCGGTGATTGCGGGGTTTATGGGCGGGATGGGGATCGGGGCATGGGCGTGTCATCTGGTGTCCGATCGGATTAAAAAGCCGCTGCTATTTTATGGTTGGCTTGAAATCGGAATCGCCATCACGACGGCGTTGCTCACCCCGCTTTTATATAGTTTACCGGAAATTTTTGCCCGCGTAGCTGCTGCGGTAGATCAACCATTTCTTGTCGAGGTGATTCGTTTTACAAGCGTGTTTATGCTTCTGCTGATCCCGTCGATGTTGATGGGGGCGACCTTTCCGGCGCTCTGTTCGGTGATGATGCGAACGGTTCGGGATGTTGATCGACATCTGGGAATCATTTACGGGATCAACACGGTCGGCGGGGCAGCCGGTGTCCTGGTGGGCGGTCTGGTTCTCATCGAAGCGTTGGGATTAACCCACACCACGCGTGTAGCCAACGTCTTCAACCTGGTGGCGGGGATGACCGCGTTTGCGTTGATCACGACCTCATTGGGTCGCAGGGAAAAAAGCAGCGAGGAATCTTCCGAAACGTCTATCCCCACCCAACTGTCTCGTACGATTACGGGAACGGTGTTGATTGTTTCGGGTTTTACCACACTTTGTTATGAAATACTCTGGTTTCGAGCGCTGCGATTTATTGTGGGCAACAGCACACACGCCCTGAGCACCGTGTTACTTATATTTCTTCTGGGGTTGGGGTTCGGATCATTGTTGTTGCGATTTGTGATGAAGCGAAAATCTCCGGAAAGAGATTTGGCAAAGTGTCAATGGTTGATCGCGGTGTTTGCGTTATGGGCGATGGTGTGCGAAACGTTGGTGTTGACCCAGCCGGCGATCTACAACCATGTCAGTATATTCCTGGCGGAAGTTCGTTTTCAACCGTGGGGGATGAGACTGGCGATCATTTCGTTGATCTCGATCGTGATGATGCTTCCCGCGACAATTTTCATGGGGTTATCTTTCCCGCTGGCGTCGAGGCTGTTTCTGGGCGACGTGCGAAAACTCAGCACGCGTATTGGAACCGCCTATCTGCTGGCCAATCTCGGCAGTATCGCCGGGGCGATCTTCGCTGCGGTCACGTTGTTACCCTTTTTAGGTGTAACCGGCGGAACGAAGTTTTGTGCGCTACTCAATTTGTTCCTGGGTCTTTATCTGGTCATGAAACTTCGTGCGTTTGGGCGCGTGCGAATCACATTGACAACATCTGTGGTGGTTATTGTGGGTTTGATGTGGATCGTCCCGCCATCCCTGGGGCTGTACGGTGAGGAACAGGCGGGTCGGCTTGCGTTTGAGCAAGAGCATGATCTGGGTACGGTTCATGTCCGGGAATCCGTCCGTGATCCCAGGAAAAAGTTGATGCTGGTGGATGGGTGTAAGATCGGGTGCAGTAATGGCTATCCGACGTCTCTGATGTTTCGAAAACAGGTCGCGTTGGTTCATCTTCCCATGGCGCTGGATTCTCGAATTCGTCACACGTTGAATGTCGGTTTGGGGTCGGCCTCCACGCTTCACACCCTGGCTTCCTATTCGTCGATCCAGAGTTTGGACTGCGTTGAAATTAATCCGGGGGTGGTGGAAGGCAGTAAGCTATTTTTTGAGTCTTCCGTGTTGGACGATCCGCGGGTTCATCTATCGGTCAATGATGCGGTTCATTATTTATTGCGAAGTGAAAAACAATACGATTTGATTATTTCAGACGGCAAACAGGATCCGTTCTTTTCAGGCAATGCGACGCTACTCTGTAAGGAGTACTATCATTTTGCGAAGCAACGGCTGACCGAGGACGGAATGTTTGTGCAGTGGATTTCTCTATCGACGCTGGCGGGAGATTTTCAGATTACGAGTTCCGATCACAATTGGCAGCTCATCCCCAATGGCCCATGGGATGTGCTTATAAGTGGTGTTCTGGATGAGTCTGAACTCCTTGCGAATGCTTTTGCTGGAGACACTGACATTCTT
>CBDTZI010000105.1:0-9324 GCA_965364865.1 uncultured bacterium
GCGATAGCCGACGCATTCGAACTTTGCAGACACTATCGATGCCTGCGACTCTCGCCGCACGGCGAGCGATGCGCCTACGCTCAGATGGGCCGGTGCCTCAGCGCGTGCGACGGAACCATATCAATGGCCGACTATCGGCAAGTGATGACCAAAGCCGAAAACCTCGTCGAGTGTCGCGATCCAAGATTCCAGGCCATCGTCGCCGAGCTCGGCGTCGAATTGGTTTACGCCATCCCTTATGCCCCCTGGTCGAAGGGAATCATCGAGCGATATTTTAGAACCTTTGAGGAGCGATGCGGAAAATCGTTCGCCACTTATTGTGGCAACAAAACGTTAACCCGCCCCGAATGTCTAGAAACCATTCGCAATGGTTACACCTCACAGCAGCGTAAGTATTACAAAAAGAAATACGGTCGCGGTTGGTCCAAGGTTTGGATTCTCAAAACCGTGGACACCGCCGCCGTCCCCACGATGGATCAGGCCCGCGAGGCGATCGGCGAACACCTCGACATCTACCACGCCACGCCGCACACCGCCGACGACATGAACCATCAAACCCCGCTCGCCGTCTGGAATACGAAGACGCGTGTTCGCCTGGCGAATGAGAATGAATTGATTCTTCTCATGCAGTCGCGCGGGTTGTACAAGGTCACCGCCAACGGCGTTTCCCTGAAAATCGGCGGAACCCGTTTGACATACGGCGCGCGCTGTTCGGCGTTGCATCGTCTGATCGGGCGCAAAGTTTTAATCACGATCGACACCAATGATCTGAGTTATTGCTGTGCGTACACGGCGGATCGGATCGGTCGCAGGTTGATTGGTCGTTTGGATGCCAACCAGCGGATTTCACCGATGGCTACGGTTGACGAACTTCGTGACGCCAACGCCAGCGTGGGTAAGCGTCGCAAGACGATGCACAAGGCCCACCGTGAATCAGCGAATCGTACGCGTAACGTCGCGGCTGAGTTGGCGGCGAAGCGTCGCGAGCACGCCGCTGAATTGCGTAGGACCGGCACCGACGCCGCCGATCATCAGCCCAATATCGTACCCGTTCAAACCGGCTTCGAGAGCGTTTCGAGACTCGCTCGACCGACGTATGAATTGGAGCCTGTGAACACCGACGGCTTTGACGATTTTTTTAACGACGAAGACGAAACTTCGATCGACAACATTCCATTGAACGATTCAATGGATGATCTTTTTGATGAGGAGCAGACTGAAGTCAGGGAAGACGTTCAGCTAACCGACCTTCTATGACCACATCTGAAAACTTCGAGATCAATGAACTTCTACCCACAAGGGAGAGACTGCTTGTGTATGCATGGATGCTACCCAACGAAGGAAAGCTAACCGATTCCCAGCGCCACCAGGCGATGTCGAATCTTAAAAACTATTTGAGGTTATGGGGTTTGACGTCGACGGACGTTGCTCGACAAATCGGTAAACCCAAAGCCACGGCCATTGGCGAGCTGCTCAAGGAAAAATACCGCGAAGGTTCGGACGATCACATTCGTAAACTGAACAACTGGCTGGAGCAACACGGCAGGCAGCGATCTGTAAAACTCGGCGACAAATTCGTTGACACCAAGATCGCGACGGACATGTTAGCTATCGCTCGACTCGTACGTGAAAACAGCACGATGGGAATTTGCTACGGACCAACCGGGATTGGCAAGACGAGATGTTCATTGGCGATCAGTGATAAATACTCCGGCTCAATTTATCTGCGTATCAAAAGAGGCGACCAGCACGCCAAGGGGCTTATCCATGCCATCGCGGGTTTCCTGGGCTTGCGGGCGACCGGGAGCAGCAAACAAGACAAACACATGAGGACCGAATTGGAGCGGGTGATCGACACTCTCCACGAGAGCGATCGACTTCTGATTCTCGATGAAGCCCACAAGCTGCGTGACGAAGCCATTGAGGTATTGCGAGACATTCACGACAGCACCAACATACCGATACTGCTTGTGGCGACTCGCGACCTGCATGACCGGATCGAAAAAAATGCAGACCCCGACCACGGGCAGCTATACAGTCGAATCGACATCTCTTTTCCACTCACGCAAGGCTACGACGTGTGTGATGGTGGCCGTCGCCTGTTCACCGTCGAGAACATCAAAAAGCTGTACAACGAAGACGATTCGTTGAAACTGACCACCGACGCCGCAGAATATCTGATGCACATCGCCAACGATCTGGGTCGCGGTTCACTTCGTAAATGCAAAAACGTTCTTCGTAACGCGCTTCGTTACTCACGAAAACGCCAGGATAAGAAAACTGATCAGAGGGTTACGGTGTGTGCAAATGACATTGAGTACGTTGAATTGAGGCTTCGCCGGGAAAGTTACGAACAACAGCGTGTCAAAGATCGAGCCCCGAAAAGAAAATCAGCATAGGGAGATAAACCATGCGTAACGCAGACGTGATTGCAAAGATGGCCAATAAATTCGATGGCATCCACGACCCGGAAGATCCGTTCAAATGCCAGTTCCACAGTTTCGCGTTAATGAAGCGCGACATGGACGAAATTTGGGACATCATCCGCGACAGGTCTTTAACCGATGGCGACAGAAAGAAAAAATTACGGGCGGCGTGCGCCCAACTCGGCGGTCAAACGATGTGCTTCATGGCGGATTTGTTATGAACACGGTCGACCCCTACAAAAACGCGAGTGACACCTGGTCGGACGGCGAATCGGTTCGCCTGGTCTTTACCCAGCGGTGGGGACCGTTGAATCAGTTGCGTCTCGGTCATGCGTTGTCTGATGCGTATTGGTGGAATGAGTTTTATGTAAGCAACTGGGGGCCGGACGGTCGCAATTAAGGATCTGAGAGACGCATAATGGCAAACCAAGCAGGACAACATCGCGAAAGCAAAACGCCGACCAAAAAGATGGTGGGGGTAAACGTAAACCACGAAATTATTCGTCTATTCAAACATCTGCAGCGCCGATCGGGTGCAACCAATGGCCGATTGTTCATCGCCGCGATCCTTAGATACACATTCGCCAGCGCGACGGATAAAGGAATGTGGATGCGCTACGCAGAACGCGTAGATTCCGGCGAATGCACGCTGGCCGAACTCATCAGCGAAATCAACAAGGAAATTATCGGTGGCAAAACCTAAAACAAAGCCGGGAAAAAATAGGCCAAAAAAGGCTCGCAAAAAATCCACAAAAAAAGACGGCGACGTGATACACCCGTCGATGGATGAAATGTTTTTTCCGGGCGATCGTTTCAGTCTGGTTTGCCAGCAAGACGGAACCTGGGCGGTGAAGTTCATACGGACCAAACGCACGGTAGATTTTACGGTCAGCGGGTTACTTGGCCTGTTTTTCAAAATGTCAGAAAAAGGAAATCGCATCATCGATGGCAAAACTTAAAACACAATCCAAAACATGCACGGCGAATCAGCGCAAACGAATTGTCCTGGCGGGAAAACCACACGGTTACAGTGTGGACGATCTTCGCGACATGGCTGGTGGCAAATTGCACGACCTGTCTTCTCAGCAGGCGTCCGACCTGATCAAGAAACTTTCCGGCGACGATCTTCCCAACCCACCCGGCAAGAAGCCCGGCTACAAGGGTAAACCTAATTCAGGAAATTTACGCTTGATTTCGTCCGACCAGGAAGAGCAGATCGTCAGATTGATGAACGAATACTTCGACTACGATCGCGCCGCATCCGGTGCCTGGTTAGAAAAGAATTTCAAAGTGAAAGAGGTCCGCCTCCTGGCGACCGCCAAGCGCGGCGGCGAAGTGATTTACGCATTGAAAACCATGATCAATCGCAAGGGGTTAAACGCATGACAACATCTTGCGCAGACTTGCCTGGTGTAGACACTGAGGCAATCCGAATATCGAACATTCGCAATCTCGGTTGGGACATCAACCATTTACGACCGCTCCAACCCGAAGCGATTGAGGCATTTATACAACAACGTGATTCACTTGTTGTCATGTCAACCGGCAGCGGTAAGTCGCTCTGTTATCAGTATCCCGCCGCGATGTTGGACAAATCCCTGACCGTGGTAATCTCGCCGTTGATTTCGCTCATGAAGGATCAGGTCGATTCGTTGCGCGAGCGGGACATCGCCGCCTCTTATCTGAATTCAACCGTTCACTACCGAGAGCAAAAAGCCATTGAGCAGATGGCCATCAACGGTGACCTGCGATTGTTGTACGTCGCTCCCGAGCGCATGTTCATTCCGTCCTTCGCCGCGTTCATCTTGAAGTGCGACGTCGTCGCGTTTGTGATCGATGAAGCCCATTGCATTGTGCAGTGGGGCGGCGACTTCAGACCGGACTACGGTCGTTTGCGTGAGTTGAAAAAGTGGTTCCCGAAAATCCCCGTTCATGCGTACACAGCCAGCGCAACACAGGAAATGCGTGATGATATTTGCAGCACCTTAAAACTCAAAGACCCCGCCATCCTCGTCGGCGGTTTCGACCGCCCGAATCTTGTCCTCCACGCCGAGCGTCGCAAGGACAGTTACCGTTGGCTGTCCGAATGCTTATGCGACAACCCGGGTCAGCCCGGCATCATCTATTGTATGACTCGTATTGAAACCGATCGGATCGCGCGGAGGCTATCGGAGACACGAAGTGTCCGCGCCTATCACGCGGGGATGGACGACGACGAACGCCGCCAGGTGCAGGACGATTTCAAAAACAAAAAAATTGACATCGTGGTGGCGACCATCGCGTTTGGCATGGGCATCGATAGACCCGACGTTCGTTTTGTGATTCACACTTCCATGCCCTCGTCGTTCGAGCAGTACCATCAGGAAATCGGTAGAGGCGGTCGTGACGGCAAGCCCGCGAACTGTTACATCTTTTATCAGATTTCAGACTTCGATCGCTGGATCGAGTTGTTTGAAAGCAGTGACGACGCGTCGATCGACCTCAGCCGAAAACTCGAATCGTTGGTATGGATGCGGGATTTCTGCGAGACCGATTGTTGTCGTCACCGTTACCTGGTGAAACATTTCGACCCGTTGGTGAGAATGTCAGATTGCCGAACCCATTGCGACGTTTGCCAGGAGAAATACGGAACAAAGTAAATGGCAAAGAGTAAAGGTAGATATGCGAAATATACGTCTGTATCGGTCGCCAAATCAATGGTGGACATTCAGAAAGTGCTCAAGAATTACGGCGCAAATGCGTTCGGATTTGGGTGCAACACCGACAAGGGTAGTCAATATATCGAATTCATGTTTCATGGAACCGCGATCCGGATCGATATGACCATCCCTAAAAAAGAGCCCGAAGAACGGCAACGCTGGCGGGCTGTGTTGTTGGTCATCAAGGCCAAGCTGGAGTCGGTGGAATCCGGTATTTCTACACTCGAACAAGAATTCCTCGCTTGGATAGTTATGCCGGGCGGACGCACGCTCGGCGATCATATTCTACCGAAGCTGGAACAGATTACGCAGTCCGGCAAGTTGCCGAGTTTAATGGCGGGCGAGTCATGATCGTCGTGCTCTTGATTTTATTGCAGTGGTCACCGCAGCCGTACAACTGGCACAAGTGCGGCTCTGATGGCGTTTACGATTTCTACGTCGGCGCCGAGTTTTTATGTGTGGATGGTCAGATCCATCTCACCGGCAGCCATGCGGTTCGCATCTTGCCGCGAATGGGTTTGAAGCAGTGCCTGGGCGGACCGGGCTCGCCGACCAGCGAGGATTGCATGCGCTACGACTACGACGCCGACCGAAGCGTGACACTACGCGACGTCGCGATCTGGATGAACATAGGAAGTTTGAAAAGGTAGAATGATGAGATATGTTTTGATGATGTTCGTATGTGTGTTAGCCATTACGGGCTGCAAGAAAAAAACCAACATCGTACCGTGGGTCGAGTCGAACTCGATGAAGTCTGAAAATATCGCCTGGACGATTTCCGGATTACGCGAATGGGCCAAGCTGTCCGACACAGCTATCGTATCCACCCAGCCAGGGAATGAACAACTCTACGAAAAGCTCGCCGGTCAAGTGGACGGCATAAAAATCATTCCCGGTATCAAAACAAGGAAGTGGTTACGCGCTTACGATTCCATTGATGGATGGAAGCGGATCGCCGATTCCGTTCGCAAGGTGATCGAGATAACCGGAGCGGATACGATTCTGCTGGAAAACGAAACGGCACGCGCGGATTACATGCATGGCCGCCAGGACATAAGTCTGATCCGATTTGGATTTGCGATAGCGCAGCTGCCCACGGGTATAAAATACATTCTATGGCCCTCGGTGGTCGGCACGGCTCAGAAGCGAGAGCGGGTCATCGAAACGTGCGAGATTTTCAACAGACTGCACGACGTCACTTTCATCGATCGAAAGATTAACCGACCCGATCACGTCGAGGCAGAGCAAATTCAAGAGTCGTCGAGACGTCTCCGCGAGCTTACCACCGATATTACCCAGATCGTATATTTCTATGGTCGCCCTGATTTCTGGTCTGGCAGCGACATCAGAAAAGTGCTCAGGTTATCCCAGGGAAAAACATTTATTGTTTATCCCGGAGTGGCGAATTGGGTGTCGGTGCCCAGGGAATTGAAAGAGGTTGTTGATAATGATCGACAATCGATAAAGGAATGAGAAAGGAATACCATGTACGCAATATCCGACGATCAATGGCCCGTAAAAATTATTACAAAGTCAGGCCAGGTGTATGAATGCGGCGTTGGTGACGTATCGCAGATTGAGGAACGAGCAGACAACGGACTTGTAGATATATGGGCCTATATAAACGGCAAAAATGGCGAGGAGTTTATAAAACACCAAATCAATCCAGAATATATCGAATCCGTCGGCTTTGAATCAGCGGAACAGTAGGTTGGACATGATGCAAGAACACAGGAACCGCAACATAACGGACGATATCGGGCGTACATACCATCGTCACTGTTTTTCGTTTTTCAATTTTTCCAAGCTGGCTCTGCTGTCCTGTCGTCTTTTGGGTGCTATATAAAAATGCTCAAACAACAAACGTATGATTTCAAAGCAGTATGCAACATCCTGGGGGTCGATGTTCAATTCATCCCCATTGTCGTCCTGCCATATATGGCACGAAGAATTTCTAGCTATCAACACACCATCAGTCAGATCCTCAAGTATATCCTTGGGGATTTTCTCTTTAACTTTTTCATCCTTCAACATGACACCGATCGTTTGTCCGTGTGTTGCTTCTGCTCTATTTACCAGCATTCTTTCAAGGCAGCGCCCCAACAAGAAAACAGCAGATTTAGGACTTATAAGTTCTACATTAACTGCTTCATCGAAATCATTTTTAAGTTCTATATATTCGCCTTTAATTTCATTTGGGGCATACTCCTGATTCCCAGCCAGCGGATATACAATATCGCGAAATATAGTCATACCCGAAGCGGTTATAATAGTGTATTTTATAAGAACGCCGCCACAAGAATAGCATTTTGCACAATCGATCCGAAATTGATACCTTGCATTAATAGTCTGAACTGAATTGTTCCATATTGTCGATTGAAGCTGAGTGAAAAATGTATTAGTGTCGCAATGCGGGCAGATCATTGTGTCATTATCTCGCGGAAAATCCATGGTTTACCTCCTATTGATCTGGACTGCGAAAACTTTGCTAAGAGTATAACTTATCATGAATGTAAAATCAACGTGTTCTAATCTGACTATAAACGGCCTGAAAATCTTCGCTGACCGCGAAGGCGATCACGTCACCGGTTGCGTGGAGTTTCCGTACACGGTTTACGGTCGCACGCAATGCTCGATTAACTACCACAATGTAACGTCGCCCCCAATTCTGGGGTCTGCGACCCTTGTGGGCGGAGAATCGGGAACCGATCCCGTACAAACCCGTGCCGAAAAACGACTCCGCGTCGTCAATGAATATTACGAGCGTTGCAACGCTCGCGAACACTGCCCAGGCGAAACAAAATCCAAGCTCCAGATCGCCAAAGACCTCGCTGCCAACACGACCGACATCAAATGCAATTATCGATCGGTCCAGGCCTGGGTGAAAAAATTCGAGATCGAAGGGATCGACGGTCTTCGCGACAACTACGTCAAGCAGACCCACAAGGTGTTGAGCCTCGACCGATCGACCGCTCGCGACGCGGTATCGATTTGTGCCTGGTGGTCGTTCCGGATTGGCAATTTCGACCACAATAAAAACGGACACGTTATCAACAACAAAGCGATCAGCGATGTGGTCGATTTATTGAGTCACGATTTTTCTGTAGCCGACATTCTCGCCACGATAGATTGTTATTACGCCGCCCCAATCGACCGCGACAAATTCCCGTTCAAACCGTTCTCGAAGTGGCTTCGATACGACTTCGAGAAGTGGTTGTATCGCACCTGCGATTATCACGATTACCGTCGAGCACACGCCAAGGTGAAGGACGAGAAAACGCCGCTGTTCGCCCCGACCAGGCGACACGAGTCCAACGTCCCCGACACGAAAACTCGCAAACGCGACGTCAACCATCGACCAACTCGCCAGGCGATTAAAAAGCTCAGCAACACATCGAGCGCTGTAGCGTCGCCCCTTGTGGGCGGCGATCCAAGCGGCACCGATGAACGTCCGTTGACCAACCGCGAAAAACTCGCCGGTGCCAAAACGCTCGGTCGTGTTGGTTTCAAAGACGCCGCTCGTGTGATGACCGCTTCGGTGGATACCGGCATTCCCGCGATCGCCGCCAACCGTGA
Organism: uncultured bacterium; assembly: GCA_965364865.1. Lineage (GTDB taxonomy): Bacteria > Planctomycetota > Phycisphaerae > UBA1845 > UBA1845 > CBDTZI01. Next base: position 8,702 of record CBDTZI010000105.1, read on the forward strand.
CCCACAGTCGATCGCCGATTCGCTTGGCGTGTTGCCCGACAATTTCCGCACGATGCTGCTGGACGCCGCCCACGGCGACCGTGACGCGATCGAGCAGGCGATCGCGACGATCCCGATGTGGTGGGAGAAAATGCCGCAGACTGAGCGGAACAATATCGACTTCAAGGTAAACGCCTGGGCGGAGGATCACAGTCGCGACCCCGACGCACCCGAATGCCGAAAACGCAAGGTCCAGATGATGCTGCCCAAACTGAGAAACCACCGATCCGGTGCCCAGCGTCTCGGCACCGCGATGAGGATCACCGCTTAGAAACCGGGCTTATTCATATAGGAAAATATAGTTGCACTAGAAATGACTGGCTGTACTATTTATGGTGTTCCTAGAGGTATGCAACGATGGCGAAAATGAAGTTACTCCAATCAAAGATCGTGACTTGGATTAAAAAGCAGTTTCCAGGTAGTTCGTGGTTGCACGCGATACTTGGTTGGGTTGTTAGCGGTTTATGCAGCATCTTGGGCATAGCAGTTTTATCGACAACGGCTATTATCATAACTTTTTTGCGTGAGATGTTTGTTGGTATAAGTGCCTGGTCTCTACTAGTTTGGATAATTTTCGTACCAGT
>CBDTZI010000106.1:0-9220 GCA_965364865.1 uncultured bacterium
AATACCCGGTGAACAATTACTAGGTAGACAAACCGGTGAATCACAACAGGTATCCACCGCGCAAACCTCATCCGGACCGCAATCGGATGTCCCGTTGGGGCATTCAGTAATAGCCCCGCATAATCGATCGGGTGTACAAGCCCCGCCACCCTCTGAGGCTCTGAAACAGAAACAATCAAAACTGGCGTTGCAATATGGGAACCCGCTGTTACACGTTCCGCCGTTGTTGCAAATCTGTGGAGCGCAACACGCACCGATCGGATCACCGCCACAAGAGACTGCGCCGGAACAAGGCTTACCGTCATCCCCCACCGCCAGCCGGAAATTACCACCGGTGTTGTTATGACCGTGAACCAAAATCAGATATTCCGCACCTCTCTGAGTACACCAGGTAACCGATGATTTTCGATACACACCATTAAGACTACAGGATGCAAAAGGTCCGTCATCATTGCCCGCGACACAGGATTTATTGCTACACTTGTTGCAATAGACGCTGATCTTTGTATCAAAATTCGTTCCAGTGTTACACGTTGACGCGCGTAACCGATGCCCTGTGCCTATCACTTTGTACCACACGCCGGGACGAGTGTTGCTGGTGTTACAGAAGGGCGCATTATCGTTGGTGGCATCAATGGTTGTACCGTTGGTTACAGAATCAGCACCCACGAGGATCGCATTTCCACAAGAATCATTGTCCGGACGACGCTTTACTGTAATTGTATTAGGCAGAAAGGTTTTATTGTTGAAGTTAAGATCATCACCGCTGTAGGATGAACCGTTTCTGGATACGATTGCACCCACATAATAAGTGCCCGCGGGGATATCCGGAATCGAAGTCGACAAATTGCCACGCCACCAATTCTGACTTCCAAAATTGTCCCAGAACCAAAATCCACCCATCTGATGATCGCTGGTTGTGATGTTATTGTTCGTAGACAACCAGAGCCGGATTCGGACGTTTTTTGTACTCGAGCTGGACATGTTTTCTACGGTGATGTTTTGTACCGTGATCGGATCGCCCACGAAATAAGTGCTGGTGTTGGTCGATGCGTTGCCGAGTCCGCTACTGGCAAAGTACGATTCGACGCCCATATCTACACGAGAAAGTATGGATTTTTGTGAATCATACGCGTCGCGAATCGCCCACGCATCACCCGAGTGAATTCCCCAACCATCTTCGACCACATCAAAATAGTAAGCGTGCATAACGCTCAGCCTGTTGTAACTGTAATCTTCCGTACAGGCATCGCGCTGCATTCCCCAGGTATGGCCCAGTTCGTGCATCACAACCGGTCGATAAAGAATACGGTTGGAATTGTTAAACGTGCTATTAAAACTGGAATACCAAGTATTGGCGGGATTGAACATGAGGTCCGACTGGACGATTTCGCAGCATTGGCAAAACGTGTAAGTGATCGTCAACGCCAAGGCCCCGCCCCAGTTGAAACCCCAGATGTTGTTGAGCGTTGCATTGGAAGGCCAACCGGCGAATTCGTTATCGTTGTTGTTACCCACCCCACCGTCTGTCGGTACGAAACGATAGATGTCCATGAATTGATTCCACTGCCACATCGAATCGTTGTTGTGCGAATAAGACCACCACGCAGCGGGAATCTGTTCCATCACCAGATTCAAATCATGATTACCACACCAACACAGACTGGTACCTGCGACTCCACCCCCCACATCAGGATTCACTATTCCCTCGATGATCTTCGGGGCGATCTGTTTCAGCCTGTCAGATTCATCCGTGCGCGTGTTGGATTTTTCAAGGTTGACTTCCTCTTCATTCTTCTGCAATTGAAATTCGGGACGGCTTGGTTCCAGTTCAGTTCTTTCCTGGATTTGTTGTTCAATCTCTTGCAGTCTGGGAGAAACCGTCAAGGGGAATTCACTTTTTTCCGTGGGTGGTGAGCTTCGCAACCCGCGCAACACTTGGTTTGTAGGCGCAGGTAACGCAGCTGTATTTTGAATCTCGTTAACGAATTGTTCAAAAGTTAAAATCGATTTGGGAACAATCCGCGAAGGATTGACCGCGGTCGCCGCTACAGGCACACCCGCAACATTTCCGTCGAGAACCATAGTAGGCGCGGCTATAATTGTCCCGCCATCTCTTTGTTGAACAATTGTGATCGCGCCATTTTCAATTCGATTAATGGGAGTCGTTAGTTGTAATCGATTGACATTCAACGATTGAATACCGACATCCCCTTCGCCGAGTGGATATCTTACATTCGTTTGTGGGTCGGTCATCATGCGAAAACGGCCTTGCATTCCACCGACCAGCGGGTTCGCATACGTCTGGCCATCATGCAACGCGAACAGTAGATATTCATCGCCGATCTGGAATCGCGGCACACCACTGACAGACACATTGATACCATCCACTTCTCCGCCGGCGAAGGATAACACCACAGGTTGATGATCCTGCGCGCGCACATCAGCCTTGCGATGAATGGTCTCTACATGATCAAAGGTCACGTCCGTAAAGATCATCCGCTTGCCAGGCCCCCATCGGGTTTCCAGCTTGGTCACCGTACCAGAGAAAATCATATCCGCGGTGTGGACCAGCTCTGGAAATTCCACATAAGGGTGAAGTGCTTGTGTCGGTCGGTTTACAGTGAAGCTAATCATAATCGCCAGTAGACCGATACTACAACGATGCCAATGTTTGGAATTTGACGCGCGCATCTCTCTTTCTCCCTAAGAGTGAACTGAAGAACCTGAATGGTTCCAATTTGGGGCGGTGTACAGATCCCCTCCGTGGTGACCAATCTACCCCAAACCCAAATACAATGCAAGTAAAGCTATGCTTTTATAAACTATCACTGCAACTAGTCTCATTCAATTGTGGTTCGAAAACGTGATCATTTGTGTGTGTCGGATTCGGATGTTGAACTTAATTTGAACTATTGAGATCGGGATTTGATCTTTACTTGATCGCTGTAAGACTTGTAATTCTCATGGTTATTCATAGTGTTTATTATATGACTGTAATCACAAGTTTCGCCAGATGGCTATGATCACAAATATCATCAGCGAAAACGGGATCAAATAGAAAAGAAGTAGAGGGATCGTTCCGATCAACTCGCGACGCCTTTCGGGGGGTATTCTTCGATCAAAACAATAACGCACGACCTGAATCAACAGTATGAGTGACAACAGACCAGCCGCAATAAATATAGTAGAACTAACCAACAATATCGCGCCTATCAAAATGTAACTCGATGGATTAGATGGGTTGAAATTTGTATTTATATCAAAATATTCGCTTAGATATTCAAAACCCACCAGACAGGCCAGCAGTAAGGTTCCGGCTCCGAGGATGTACGCGATCTTTATTCGCCAGCGAAGTACCCGCACGAAAACCCGGGCCGCATGCTGCGAGGCTTCGATCATCTCCGGCATGGATGAAAATTGACTGCCACACTCGGGACAGCGCGGCACCTCCTGCCCCTGCAGGTCATAACCGCAATCTGGACATGGTGTGGGTAGATGTTCCATTTACTGAATAAACTGTATCACGCAACCAAGGATGAACATGAAGGCCGCTACAATGCGATAGACCGAGTCGGGCTGAATGCTCCACCATTCGAGGATTTTATCCGACATTTTCCCGCGCAGAAAGAACAATCCTTTGATCAACGCGATGATGGATAAAACGGTGAGAAAAGTTCCACTCCAGCCGCCGAGGTCTTTGCCCGCTGAGTAAATCGCGCCAGCCAGCGCGAAGAAAATCACCAGCAGAATCCAGCGTACATATTTTCGATATTTTTTAGAGAATCTTTTGCGAATACCCGCTGGCCTGAAAAACCACCACAGCCCCAGAAATATCCACGCCCAACCCAATATGCTGATGAATAAACTCATGACGGTGTGATTGTACCCAATCGATCTTTATTCGCCAATTTATTCACCAAACAAATTATTGCGATGTTCAACATGCATATCACACAATTTTAAATCCTCCATATATACAGAATAACAACTACACCTCATAATTAGTCTTGAATCGGAGCCGCCTTGTTTTGATTCCAAATTGACGCATGGAGCAACATGGATTTACAACGTATAAATAGAATTAAAGAACTCCTCATCATTGCTTTGTTTTCCGACAACGAATTTTTGGAAACTCTGGTGTTAAAAGGAGGTAATGCAATAGACCTGATTCATAAAGCGGCTTTGCGTGGTTCAATCGATTTGGATTTTTCTCTGGAAAAAGACTTCCTGGATCCCGATATTGAACGACTGAAAAATCGCTTCGATCAATTACTCAACACAACCTTAAACAGAGAAGGATATCAAGTATTTGACGTGATGTGTGAAACCAGGCCTCCTGAAGTATCGGCAGACTTGTCCGAATTTTGGGGTGGTTACCGTTTAGAATTCAAAATTACGACTTTGGAAAAATTTGAATCCACAAAAAATAATCCTCGACTTTTGCGAGCCACTTCCGAAGAAATCGGTTCCGGTAATAAGAAAAATTTCTCGATCGACATCAGCAAACACGAATTCTGCGAAAATAAAACCGAACAGGAACTTGATGGCTATACAATTTATGTTTATTCACCAGAGATGATCGTTTGTGAAAAATTCAGAGCTATCTGCCAACAGATGCCTGAGTATGGGAAAATTGTTCGGAGTAAGTCTCAATCCGCGCGTGCCAAAGATTTTTTCGACATCCATACTCTTATAAAACATTTTGAGATTGATCTGAATAGAAAAGAAAATGTTGTTCTACTTCAACGTGTATTTGAAGCAAAAAAAGTTCCTCTTACATTGTTAAAAGAAATAAAATCTTTTCGTAATTTCCATGAATTGGACTTCGCCTCCGTAAAAGATACGGTAAAACCGGGTAAAAAGCTGCGCAGTTTTGACTATTATTTCAATTTTGTTGTAAATACCATCAATCAATTACAGTCCCTTGGGTATGAATAATTTCCAATCGCTGTTGTAGTCCACCTCTTTCATATTATGCGCCAAATAAAAATCAAAAGTTAAGCTTTCCTTGCGGAAAAGATCAAGCTGAGATGGTTTGAAACAACCGATTCGATCAAGGCAAAAACCAATGGCTTGGTGATAGGGATACACATAATCTAATGTTTTCAAATAAGCCGAAAGCCTGTTCAATGAAATTCTTGTATTTGCCTCACGATAAGCATTGAGCACTTCAAAGATACCGCCGGAATAGTACGGACGTACCACAATATCGATGAGCGTTCTCTCGAGATCAGTCACTCTGACTTTGGAACCATCCGGTCCGGTCAGATCTGTAGCTCCAAGTTGATGCGTGTGTTTCCCATTGAGTAGATAGATTGAATGTCCTTTATATTTGGCAAGATTATTTGTAGTTCTTGTAGCATTCTTGAATGCACGATCAATGCCGTCTTGTGCTAATTGCCCACTCGATGCCGGTTTTGGACTTTGCTCACTATTTAAGTAAATTGTTTTAGGAATTTGATCCGTTAGATTGTGAATGTACACAGCTGAGTAGTGACTAAAATATGCATCGGGCTTGATCGAGCTTATGACCTCGTATATTGGCACATCGCCCCAGGTGTATCTTGTCTCGGTTCGAGACGGAAACTTGAATTGGGTTTTTTTCAGTAGAGTTCCTTTGATAAGGAACTCTGTAAATGAAGTGACCGTCTCGCTTTCTTTTAACCGCCAAAACTCTCGCTGAGTGGACAGAATTTTAGAAATGTCCGCACGTCGATAGATACGCATTGAATCATCGTTGAATAAGCGGACTATATCCGATTTCGCGATTGCAATTCGTGTTTTCGCCATCTTTGTAGCTCCAAACAGTATGGGTCCACGTACTCCTATGTAGTATATATACTACATAGGAGTGGGAAGTGAGTCAATAGGAATTATCTTTATTGAGTCGATATAGTTTTACTATTATAGGACGTATCCATCGTTATCGTAGATGAATCTTGTTCCAGATCACCAGTAATATGTAGTATATATACTACATATTACTACCTTATCGGCGGTTATTTCCCCTAGCTTAATTGTTTGTTTCTTGTGCAGATTACGGGTAAAATTTTCCCATCATGCGTGGATAGGGGATGGTTTCGCGGATGTGCTTTAAGTTGCAGATCCACGCGACGGTGCGTTCCACGCCCAGGCCAAACCCGCCGTGGGGGACCGAGCCGTAACGTCGCAAATCCAGATACCATTCGTAATCCTTCTGCGGCAGTTTTTCTTCCTTGATGCGGTTGATCAGCCGATCGTAATCCTCTTCGCGAGCGGAACCGCCGATGATCTCGCCGAAACCCTGCGGCGCAAGCACATCGACGCATTCCAGCACACGCGGATCGTTGCGATCCTCTCGCATGTAAAAGGCTTTGACCTGCTTGGGGTAATGCGTCACCGCGATAGGTCGATCGTGCAAACGGGAGATAATTGTCTCGTCCGAGCCGCCCAGGTCCGTACCCCACTTAAAATTCTTAGCCAGTTCCATGTGTTTGGGGATGTTGCCGATCTGCGCTTCAAGCTCCGATCGCTCTTCGCGACGCTCGATCGCTTCACCGGCTGCTTTGTCTTTTTGCCACTGCTTTCCGCCGCCCTTCGCGGTCGCTTCCAGCTCATCAATGATCGATTTCAACTCTTCCACGCGAGCGGTTTTTTCCGTTAAATCGTTTTCCAAAAGCTCTTTCGCTTTAGGTCCGTGCAACATGTCCACCGCATCAGAATAAGTCATGCGAACAAACGGTTTTTGCACCGCTTCCAGCTCTTCAATGTTTCGACCCATCTCGATCAGCTCTTCGCGATGATCTTTGAGCACGCGCTGCACGATGGAGTAGATAAAGTCCTCTGCCAAATCTATGACATCATTAAGCGTAGCGAATGCGATTTCCGGCTCGACCATCCAAAACTCGGTCAGGTGTCGGCGCGTTTTACTTTTCTCCGCGCGGAACGTCGGGCCAAAACAATAGACATTGCGATGACTCATACAAGCCGCTTCGAGATAAAGTTGGCCCGTCTGGGCGAGAAAGACCTGCTCCCCGAAATAATCGACCGGGAAAAGCGTTTGCGAACCCTCACCCGCAGCCGGCGCGAACAACGGCGTGTCGATCAAAGTGAAGCCTCGATCGTTAAAGAAGCTGCGGATCTGATCGACGATGGTGGCTCGGATGCGGAGAATGTGCCACTGTCTTTGCGAACGAAACCACAGATGGCGGTGTTTCATCAAAAATTCGGTGCCGTGCGGCTTGGGGGTGATGGGATAGTCCTGGGTGGCATGAACGATTTTGACGTTCGTGGATTTAATTTCGTACCCGCCGGTGGCCCGCTCCTCTTTGGACACCTCACCGGTGATTTCCAGCGATGATTCCTGGGGCAGTTTTTTGACTTCGGCGAAGTAGCTTTCGGACTGTTCGTTTTTCTCCACGACACACTGGCATAGCCCGGTCCCGTCTCTGAGTATGATAAAGGCGATTTTTCCGCTGGCCCGGGTTTTATAGACCCACCCGCTGAGAGTGACCGATTGACCGACGTGATCGCACAAACGACTGATTGTAGTATTGACTGTAGTTTCCATGCCGCGAGTTTATCAGGCATCGCCGATCAACAAAAGGGGTATCGATGCAGTTATTTCACTAGGACGCTACAAGGATTTTAGTAGGGAGGTTTACGCGACGTGAACCAGGCCCGCATATCGGCCATACTGCTTTTTGAGAGCGACCCTCAAAGCCTGGTGCTGGCGAGATTTCAGCTCCGGATCGTTACGCAAAATCTCTGCGGCGTCGTCGCGGGCTTGCTCGAGCACGTCAAAATCTCGAACCACATCGGCTACGTTAAATTCGGGCAGGCCATGCTGACGTTTGCCGATCAGTTCACCCGGTCCGCGTAATCGTAAGTCCTCTTCGGCGATGCGAAAACCGTCCGTCGTTTCGCACAAAATGTTCAACCGCTCAAGCGAGGCTTCGTTGGTTGAATCGGTAAACAATAAACAATAAGAAGTTTTATCGCCGCGACCGATGCGCCCGCGCAGTTGATGGAGCTGACTTAGCCCAAACCGCTCGGCGTGTTGTATGACCATGACCGTCGCGTTGGGAACATCGACACCGACTTCGACGACGGTGGTTGAGGCCAACGCGTCAATTTTTCCAGCTTTGAAACGCTTCATGATGTCGATTTTCTCAGCTGGCTTCATTCGACCGTGCAACAAACCAACCTGAAACTCGGAAAATACACTGCGCTTTAACTTTTCGACTTCCGCCACCGCCGCTTTTAACGGGAGCGTTTCGGATTCTTCCACCAACGGATATATAATGTACGCCTGCTCTTTATGGTCCAGTCGTGCGCGTATAAATGACCACGCCTGCTGAATGGTCTCTTCGGTTACGAGTTTGGTTTGAATGGGTTGTCGATTTGGTGGTTTGTCGTGAATCGACGAAACATCCAGATCGCCAAACACCGTCATCGCCAGCGTTCGAGGGATGGGGGTGGCTGTTAACACGAGCGTATGCGGAGATTTTCCCTTGTGTCGAAGCTTGGCACGCTGCTCAACCCCGAACTTGTGCTGTTCGTCGATCACCACGAGGCTTAAGTTTTTGAATTTGATGTCGGGTTCAAGAATCGCGTGTGTTCCGATGAGTAAATCGATTTCACCAGCCTTAAGCGCACGCAATAAAGTGGTTCGTTTTGCTTTGGTCGTGGATCCGGTCAAATACCCGATTCGCACCCTGCTCTTATGCAGATATTGTTCAATTTTGGTTCGATGTTGATCGGTCAACACTTCGGTCGGTGCGAGAATAGCTACCTGTTTTTTATTGGCGATGGTGGTCAGGGCGGCGTAGACCGCCACCGCGGTTTTTCCCGCACCCACATCGGCTTGCAGCAGTCGGTTCATCGGTTTGGATTGTGCAAGGTCCGCAGCGATCTGTGATACGGCTTTATTTTGCCCCTTCGTGAGTTCAAACGGAAACCGTTTACGAATACGCTGGTCAATTTTCTCCGTAGTGTTGATCACCGACGCGTTGTCTGCACACGCGGCGTGGCGCTTGCTCATGTGCACTGCCAGTTGAAGCAGCAAAAACTCCTCGTACACGAATCGCCGTCGTGCCACGGTCACGTCGTCCAGATTGACCGGTCGATGGAAACGCAAAATCGCGGTTCGGCGCGGCGGCAGCGATCGAAGCTTACACAAAGACGGCGGTAAATACTCTTTCACTTCCTCGACCGCCTCTTCGAGAACCGACGCTTC
>CBDTZI010000107.1:0-9217 GCA_965364865.1 uncultured bacterium
AGTCGTAACAAGGTAGCCGTAGGGGAACCTGCGGCTGGATCACCTCCTTTCTAGAGGATAATCTAGAGAATCTGTTATCGGTGACCAAGACCTAAAAGAAGTTTACTTCTTATTGGTTTAATTATTGGTTTCAGATTCCTAATTGTCAGCACATTCTAGGTATCATCGAAAGATGTTTACCCGCGGTGTTAAAACCGCCCGACGATCAACCCCCTGTTTGCAATATTAGACACCCGGTAGGTCCACACCCGCCGGGTGTTTTTTTGTTGCAGTTTGTACCATTATTTTTTCACACGTTGAAAAAGATTACACAATCGCCCTTTCCATCCGGTTAGCTTTGACGATTCCTGCAACTCGGGTGTGTTATTCTTTGGTCTTCTCTCACCGGCCTTCCATCGCTCATACCGACCAATCAGATAATCACTCGTCGTCCACACTATCCGCCGCGAAACGCGACACCACGGCTCATCACTCACCCCGAAGTGACCGCCCTTCGCGCTAGTGATGCTATAGACGCTAGTGACTAAAATATCCTCGTCCGCGTCCAAAAAACCAATGTTATACAGATAACGGCGATACAGACGGATCCCACCGTACGACTCTTTTCCCTTGCGAAATTCTTCAAGCCTCTGCCGGTCACAACGCATTGCGATACTGATCACCAGCGCTTCCATAAACGACCTCGCCTCATTGATAGCTGCGTGCCAGTACCCGTCATAAGCCGTAGCGTCCGACTGCTCCGCGTGATATCGCATGGTCTTGAGATCAAGCTTTGGATGTCTGGATAACGCCGGCAACAACAACGACAACTGCACATGCGGCATAGCCGGTTGCTGCATCATGGTATGTCGGATCGTTGCTGTACCCCGGCTATTACCGTTCGTTGTCGTTTTGCCCATGAGTGGATTCCTTTTTTCATTTGTGATTACGATTTAATCGTTTTGATTCACGCGCGAGTTTTTTGTGTCGGTTGCGTATCTTTTTGATCCTCTTCAAGCCGTTCGTACCCAGCAGCACGTCGACGCACTCAAGGATGACGCTGATTCTTTCGACCCGTGATCCGTTTTCAATCAGCGGCCACAGCGGATCGGGCGGAAGCTCGAACTCAAATATCTCGTAGTCGAAAATCTCCATGATGTGCAACAGAAATTTGACATCACCCAGCTCAAAACGAAGACACTCGCCCATCGCTGTAAACAGCGCCGACCGTGAACACCGGCGGATACATCGCACGATGGGCCTGGGCAGATGCATGAACACTTCGCCCTGCGAATTTTCAGAGTCAGAATCTGAATCAGAGTTATTGTCACTATCAAAAAGTTTGAGTACGTGGATGATGGCCCGGATGAGACGGCGGTCTTTTCCCAGCAGTGCGTTCCACGCTTGTTTTCTTTCTTCTGTCCACACCAGCGCTTCCGCGATAATCCCTCTGTCCGGAGTCGGGATGTTCAGTTCGTTGAGAACTTTTTTCACGAAGGATAGAAAATCAATACTGTTGCCGATGGTTTGCTGAATCTCATCGTAACAGGCTGTGCATAGATGAAGCACCTTACCGGGCAGGATTTCGACGCCCGAAGTCTGCGTATCACAGTAATGGCACTGGATCGATTCGATGATGCGCTTCCCGGTCCGAGACGCGCGCAGAAGGGGTGTGTAAAAACGGACACCACCCGATGCGCTAAAGGCCGTGAGTGAACCACCAAGCCCAACCACATAACCTCGCGCACCGGGCAGTGCCCGCATTGTAAGCGCGGACCCTGTCCCGGACGAGGCCTTGGCTGGTTGGAATAGCAACGACAGTGTGATAGGATCACTTCTCAACACTACCGTTACATTGGTGGTTCACTACCAAGACAATCGTTTATTGGCATTTCCGTATGGAAACGCTACGAATTAAGTACTTTAGTCATTACTTTATTATGCTCTTTGCTAAGCATACAACTATAAGCGTCTCTTGTCAACGCGAAAGTATATATAATAGACACTATTTTATGATTTGGTGCAAATTATGATTATTATAAGGCTTAGTGAGGCAAAACTGGATTATCAACGACGGAATCATACTAGGATGACATACCCTAAGTTATCAAAATTGACGGGTATAGCGACGCAGACATTACGATCGATTGGAAGCAGGAAGGGTTACAATACTTCTCTAGCTAATGTTGAAAAAATCTGCCGTGCTCTGGACGTCCCGCTTCATGACATGTTGGAGATGATCGACTACCCCCCTGCATCCAAAACCAAACCCAAATCCAAGCCCAGTCAAAAATTAAAGAAAATAACCAAACGTAAGAAGAAAAAACCCTAATTCTTACACCGTTTACCCGCTACACCTGAGGATAAGGACGTCGCAAAATGACAAAAGCTACTGAGAATTCACCATCAACAGAAAATGGAACAAATTTCAAGTACTACATAGTTGCTATGATTGATGTACTTGGTCAAAAGACAGAACTCGCCAAATGGAATAAATTCCCAACAGATGAAAAAGAAAAAAAGGTTTTCATGGAAGCTATCAAGAATTCCTTTGGTCGAGTGATGCTATTGCGTAAAGAATTTGAGGATTCTTTTAATCTATTATTATCTCACAAATTCAAACCACCTGAATGGGCTGTTGAAAAGATGTCTGATGGCGGAAAAAGTTTAGAAGAGTTTCAAGATACAACTATCCAATTCACACGATTTTCAGATACAATAGTTGTACATACACCTGTCGTGAACAAATTTGAATATACAAACACTAGTGTTCTTTTTGTATACATTGCGACATGCGGGATATTATTAGCGGAAAATTACAACCGTGGATTCGCTTTACGTGGTGCAATCAATGTTGGAATGGCTGGACAATTCGATCAAGAGGATCTGTATGGTCCTGCGCTCGCATCCGTGTATTATTTAGAGAGTAAAGTCGCTCAATACCCTAGAATTATTATTGGTGATCAACTAATTGAACACCTCCGAGCACATATTCTAAATCCAAATAAATCGGGTCCAGCACAAATCAACCGTATTATGGCTCAACTATGCTTAAACCATTTATGCGAAGATTACGATGGTAATTGGATTATAGATTATCTAAGTGAGGCTTTTGAACATTGGGCTACAGATAAAGTTGGATGGAGGAAACTACAACAAAACGGCTACGATTTTGCAGTCGCACAACTGAAAAAATTCAAAGACGCAGGCAATGATATATTGACTGGGCGATACGAAAAGCTGGTTTCTTATTTTCAATCTCGTGGATTCAAATAGGTATTGATAAAACACCATGTTCGATTCGAGTGACAAAACAAAAATGACGTTGGAACGGCTCGAGGAAATAATCGGGTCGCACAAGCCGCATCCAAAATCACTTTTGGATGAGGAGTCGAAGGAAGCCTACAACGAAGAAGCCGCAGAAATAGACTTCGGGAATGAATTTTTTGAAAAATTAAGGAATCAACAAAAAGAATTTAAGGGCGACTGGTGGCATCTGGCATTACTAATCAATAATCTTGATATAGACAAAGAGATTCGGGACATCAAAGACAAGGAAAGGCTGAAGTTTTGGAACAAGTGGCATGCGTATAACATCAATATATCTGGATATGATATGATCCACTTGGAACACGCGAACCTGATGGCTGCTCACCTCGAACACGCAAAGCTTAATAATGCCCACCTCGAACACGCAGACCTGTATCGTGCACACCTCGAACACGCGTACTTATACGATACCCACCTCGAACACGCGAAACTGGACATGGCCCACCTCGAACACGCGAACCTGTTGAGATCCCTCTTTGAACACGCGAATCTCGAAGATGCGCACCTCGAACACGCGAATTTGCAATCCGCCTACCTTGAACACGCGGTACTGAGGCATGCTCATCTCGAACACGCGAATCTCGACTATGCCAACCTTGAACACGCGAACGTGTATTGTGCTCACTTTGAAAACGCGAATTTATCCAATGCCCACCTCGAACACGTCTACTTAAGCAGCGCCCACCTCGAACACACGAAACTGTTCAAAACAAACTTGGACCGGGCTGATGTACGCGGTGCTACAGGATTACGGTTCGATCGCAATCGAGTCGAGGGGATTGATATTGAGGGTAACGCACCCGATCCATGGTCGGTGCTGCGAAGAAAGTACACCGGGCCGCTGTTTTTTGTTCATTTGCTACTGTTGATCGTCTTTTTTGTGCCCTACGCGGCTGATGCGTTTTACCTGAGTAGCGTATCGAACTTTCAAACCTGGCTCGTCGAAGAATACGACATCATGAAGTCAAAAATCCCCGATGTGAAATTGTTTCATCAATACAACGACGAACTCAAACGCCGAATCGCAGAGGATATGGAAGAGATATCTGCTTGGAGATTACTTCTGGGCCTGCAAGACGGAGTCTGGTCGATTAGCTTTGGTTTTGTCTTTATAGTCATTGTATACAACGGTCTTCGCGGTGGATTGACTTTGCGGGTCAGTAGCCTGCGAGACGCCGAGGAGCGCTCGCACATCACACCCGCCCTGAAAGAATACTGGCCATTATTTCGATGTCATCAGGTTACAAAATATCTTTGGTACGTCGCAATGTTGGTCGTAGTAGCAAACACAGGCCATTGGCTCATCGATACAAAGATACATGTTCCGAAAAAAACTGTGCAGCAAGTATCACCTGATGCCCCTGAAGGATTGAACAATGTGGATCAATGGTAAAATATTCATACTCTGTTCCATGCTAATATTCATTGGAATTGTTCCTTTATCTACAATGGCTGAAGTTCGTCCCGGAATTCAACCCGCCGCCTTTTCCAAAACGCCGGATATTGTTTTGGGGCGAGACGGCGACTTAACGTCATCGGTTTCGTTGGTAGACGTCGACCATGACGGCGATCTGGACATTTTGTTATCTAAAGGCCGACACTGGCCTCGCGTGAATGAACTGGTGATCAACAACTTTGATCCCGGCGTTCAACGAGCATTCGGGCTTGGTACCGCCGGATTTTTCAGCACCTCGATACCGCTGGGAAACGTGGGTAACACCAGTTATGCCATTGCAAGCGGCGATCTGGACCACGACGGGCGTTTGGATTTTGTGGTGGCGAACGACCGTGCACCCAACTCGATTTTCAAACAAATCAGCGCCTCGGAAATCAAACTGGCTGGCTATGTTTCGCCAGTCGCAGACATGTCGCGAGATATACATTTGGCGGATCTGGACAACGATAGCTGGTTAGACGTACTCGTAGCCAATCGACGTGGAGAAAATTTTATCTATCGAAATATCAAGGGGCAACGATTTGAATTGTGGCAAAAGTTCGGCTCAGAAAATGAACACACTATTAAACTCGCCATCGCGGATCTCGATCACGACGGCGATTTGGACGTGGTTACCGCCAACCGCAAGGCCCAGCCCAACTATTTTTATTTGAACGATGGAGCCGGCCAACTGACCGCCGCGAAACCATTTGGAACTGGTAAGGACGATACACGTGTCGTGGCTATTGCTGATATTAACGGCGACACACACCCCGATCTAATTCTGGCTAACGGGGGTGAATCGAACCGGATCTGTTTCGGAGACGGGCATGGCCATTTTGAAAAGAGTATCACCTTTGGCCAGGCGGCGGATCAAAGTTTTTGCGTAGCGACCGGCGATATCGACAATGATGCTGATATTGATATCGTGGTGGCCAACATTGGCGGCCAAAACGCTATTTATTATAACGATGGCGGCGGTAAAAATTTCAATGAGGTTCGCTTCGGTTTTGAAAAAGCGTCTACTTATTGGCTGGCGATCGGGGACGTAAATAACGACCAGCGTCTCGACATCATTGTAGCCAACTCGGGGGGGCAGAGTGGTATTTATTTGAACAAAGCTGCGGTCACCCCCTAAGGTCTGATCACACATTTCATTCGTACAAAATCTCATACAATTCCAGACAAATTATCGGCCAGATTGTACAATCAGGAGCTGAGATTAAAAGATGTATAGGTGAAAGGCGTATGGAACTGAGATTGTAATCAAAACGAAATGATTCAATCATCCCTCCCCCCATCCGTCCCCAACCCCGACCAGTCGGGATTTACAAACTTGCTTCGTAATGTAGCCGCAATTCTGTAGTTCTTGGCCGCTCCCTCACGGTCACGGTTCGGAAAATGGGGCACCCACTGAAAAGCCGTTTTACCAATCCGAGCCGCGAGCGCAAGCGACCGGTGCGTCGTTTAATATCTGACGAACATATTTCGATTTTCAAAATGCACGCCGCACTCGCGCTTGGGGCTCTGATACGCTCTCGCTGGAAATGGGCGGTCAAAACAGCTACAATCTCTCCGAGATTAAGCATCATCGCGGGGTTAAGAATTATCACGAAGGAATAAACGATGAAGATCGATCGAACATTCAAACAATTTCGTAATTTCCAATCCATCTGCACCACGGCTTTATGTTTTCTCGCCCTGACCGCATCGGTTGCACCGGCAGAGACGAATGCTTCAAAAAAAGCGGCGGCATCCACTACGACAATTGCGATGACCGCCCCTACCTCTCACGCCCAGCAAACCGTCAATGGCCGGGTCGAGTCGATCGAAGGGTTTCGCGTGTTACGCGTCTGGGGCACGCCGCAGGAAATGGGATTCGCCCACGGCTATCTGCTGGGCGAAGAGCTTATCAAAAACTTCACACCCACGGGATACATCCCCGGCCGCAATGACATCAAAGAACTTGACCGGTCCCAGCAAACGTTGCTCCCCCACATTCAATATCCGAAACACACGCTCGAAGAAATCAAAGGCATCTACGACGGTATTGTTGCACGTTTCGGCGGACAATCTCCAACACTTCCCAACCTTGATCGCAGCCTACATCTCAACGATCTAATCCTGCTCAACGCGGGTGACATGCTACGCGCCTATGGCTGTTCCGGCTTCACCGTCTGGGGAGACAAGACCGGCGATCAAGGCGTGATCACCACCCGCAATTTTGATTTTTATATCACCAGCCCGAGCGAGCTGGATCAGCAGTTGATCCTCGTGCGACATCCCAACAATAAGAAAGCCGTCGCTTCGATCGCCTGGCCGACCTACATCGGTGCGTTCACCGGGATCAACGCTGACGGCGTGTGTGCGTTCATGCACGACGGCACCGGCCAGCGCATTCGCAAACCCAGCGGCCAAACCATACCCGTTTCACTCGTCCTGAAAGATATTCTCGAAGATGCGAACCCGAAAACCGCACCCGCTATCGCCAGAGAGAAATTGTCCACCAACACCCCCTACCCCTTCAGCTACATGGTACGCGTGGTCACGCCGTCGCTGAACGGAGCCATCAAAAAACCGGCACATGTTTTTCGAGTAGACGGATCGGGCCTGAGCGAAAATCCCAACGGAGATGGCTACTGCATCACGACGAATCATTATTTGAACGAACAGCGAGACCCGCTCACTTCTGCCCATGAATGGTCATCGCAACGATACGATCGTATTTATAAATCCCTGCAAAGCAAAATCGATCCGACCTCGGCCTGGGAAACGCAAAACAGAGTGTCCGTCAGCCAAAAACACCAAGGCACATTACACGCCCTGGTCGCCCTACCCGACCAACGAGAAATTCATCTGGGATTTGCCCACTGGAACAACCACATCATCTCAGCCACTAAAAAACCGGCAACGAAAATTTCGTTCGATCAATTGTTCAAAAAAGATCGTTAAAAGTTCACCCTGACAATTCGAAATGCCGCGCGGGCTCCCGACAGGTCGGGTTTTTATTCCGCCCGCGGCTCAGGAGAGAGAAAATCATGGATCGAATCACGCGGACGTATACGCATCACTTCGAGGGATCGATAGCAGAGGTGTTCCCCCTGCTCTGCCCCGTTCGGGAGCACGACTATCTCGACGACTGGCAGGCGGACATCCTTTTCAGCGAATCCGGCGTGGCGGAAAAAGGCTGTATTTTTCAAACAGACAATCCGAGCCAGATTGACCATTCCGGGAAATCTGACGGCGATTCCATCTCGAAAACCACCTGGATCATCACCGCCTACGAAGACACTACGGGTAAGGTCGAGTTCGTGATGTTCACTCCAGAGTCTCACGTCAGCCAGCTACACATCCAGCTGACGACGGAAGAAAAATCCTCCGACTCCAACGGTCATGGCTCCTGCTCAGCGATTTTCACCTATTCGCACACCGCGACCACGGATACGGGTCGAGCGTTCGTCCAGAAATTCACCCAGGAACTGTTCGATCAGAAGATGGCGGGCTTTGAAAAATCGCTTAATCAGCACCTCGAAAATTTCCGCTCAGGCCGATAACCTCTGGAATAGCAAATGCTAAGATTCTCTACAGGTATGGCTTCATTTGTTCCGATGGCCTCAAGGTTGCCGCTGGGGATACGGCCCGCTTTTTGGGGCTGTTGTCAGCGGAATCGAGAACTGTAGAATACGCCGTTTCCGATTCGATGTGGTTTCGGTATCGGAATACAAACCATCCATAATACGGGACGGGAGATCGCAAGAATGAACACCTTTGGTTACAGCCCCAGCAGGGTCGGCCTGGACCGACATGGTATCAGCGAAACGGGAGATGTATACTGGAATCTTCCCGCCGCAGAGCTTTACGAACACGCAATCAATGCACATGAAGGATCGCTTGCCAGCAACGGCGCCATCGTCTGCAACACCGGTCAATTCACCGGTCGATCTCCCAAAGATAAATTCATCGTTGAAGAACCGTCCAGTCAGGAAAACATCTGGTGGGGTTCGGTGAACCAGTCCATCAGCGAAGAAAATTTTGAAAAACTTCATCACAAAATCATTAACCACTACAAAGGGAAAAAACTTTACGTCCGCGATATGTCAGCCGGAGCGGATGAAGAATCGTCGCTTTCCATTCGCGTGGTGACGGAAACCGCATGGCACAACCTGTTCGCCTCCGCTCTGTTTATTCAACCCCGCATCGGCACCACCGGCGAACACGATCCTCAGTTTACGATTCTCAACGCACCGACGTGTTTGGCGGACCCCGAGACGGATGGAACGAACTCAAGCACGTTTATCGTTTTGAACCTCGCGAAAAGACTGGTGTTGATTGGCGGGACCGCATACGCGGGTGAAATTAAAAAGAGCATCTTCACCGTTATGAATTACATGCTGCCGACGTCTGGCGTGATGAGTATGCACTGCTCCGCCAACATCGGCTCGGACAACGATGTGGCTTTGTACTTTGGACTCA
>CBDTZI010000108.1:0-9151 GCA_965364865.1 uncultured bacterium
TATTAATTCCCAGCGATTGTTCCATAAACGACGACAGGTCTTGTAGCGTGGACCCGGTATCACCCACGGTAAACGTCGCATCCGGAATCGTGATCCCGCCGCGACTTCCGCTCACCAGCAATACGTCACCATCCGTAAACAACGGCACATCGTTGGCATCCACCAGATCGATTAATTTTGTAGAAGCGGTAGCTGAGGCTCCGCCCGAAACAATCAAGGATTGAGAGGAAATCACGGAACCGGAACCGGCGATGTTGGTGTTGGGGTCGAGCTGACCCAGCATCGCCACTTCGGTGGTCGATTCCGCCTGTGCGGAACTACCCAGCGGAATAGTGAGATTTGACAAACTTCCCGTGCTGATGTTTCCGTTACTGTCCGCCGGAAAAACTTGAACCGCGGTTCCGTTGGAAGATACCAGTTGCTGATTCGAGTCGATATGAAAGGAGCCGTCCCGGGTAAACAACTGCTGACCGTTTTCACGTTGCAATACGAAAAACCCATCGCCATCGATAAACAAATCACTCTGAAAACCGGTGGCTTCCAACCCGCCTTGCGTGAAACTTCGCTGAATCGAGGCGACCGTGGTGCCGGTCCCGATCTGCCTGGGCAGCGTTCCACCACTTGTGCTGCTGGGCGCCTGGCCCTCAGAAATCGTACGATACAACAACGTTTCAAAAAGCGTACGCTGACTTTTGAACGCGGTGGTGTTTACGTTGGCCAGGTTATCGCCGACGGATTCCACGCCGATCGAATTACTCTGTATGCCGGTAAAGCCGGTGATCATGGTTGCAGTTAATGACATCGTTATCTTTCCTTCACACTGTTGGTTTTATGGATGCAATGCTTCATCGTTAAGTTTGAACGTACACCGAGCGATGAATACGGATTGGATGTAATCCGATTCAAACGTATTTCACAAATAATTTTGATTACGCCGCGGACGCCAACGCACCGAACACATCCGTCAATCGCAAATCCTGACCGCTGTCCAGTTCGAGAAGGATTTCTCCCTGCTCGTTGGTTTTTACAGAAGTCACGACCCCTTCCACGCGCTGCGGATTGGCACTGTCACGTCGATCGACACCGATAATGTTTAAATTCATCAGCGCCTCTCCTGCATGGAGAGGAGATTCGATCGTGTTGACACGATCCATCGAAATCTCCAGACCGTTGGATAGAACTAACGTCGGCGATCCGCTCTCATTGAATCGAATACCCACGACCATGCCTCGATCGACCGTTCCATCCGGGTTGGAATGCCCGGTGACGAATTGACCCATAAGGGATGATGCGGAGCCGATACTTTGCTGACTCGTCAGTCTCTGCAGGGATTCCGTCTGGGTCGTTGACAATTCAATGTCACGAATCGAGGAAATCTGCCGGAGCAGTTCCTCGTTCCCAGTCGGTTCAAGCGGATCCTGATTCGTCAACTCCGTAATGAGCAGCTTCAAAAAGTCATTGCTGTCCAGCGCGGCAATACTCTGACCCGCTGTTTTCGACGACGTCGGCTGCGGTGATAACAAGGACGTGGCTGAAATCGTATCCACGTGATACCTCCCTGTACTTTTTTCCGAGACATGACCGGCTCCGCCCGTTTCGTCTCGGTGACGACTTTGCGCTGGTCTCAGCGCGTACGTCAAACTTTGATATCAATCCGCCGCTCCGCGACGGGGTTTAACTCTAACTCTTGCGCATTTTCAATCTGTGGATCGGAAAGTTCTATATCCTCTCCCGTAATATTATTTTGCGTGCCACTCTCGTTTGATTCGTGACGGTGTTGAGCCGACGCATCCGCCTGCGACGATTCGGATTCCTGCGACGCATCCTGCGTAACATCCTCCATGCTCACGTCAAAACGCTCTATCGCGATGCCCTGCTGTTCCAATGCGGAAATAAGTTTCGAGGCCTGTTGCGAGATACGCTCCGTCGCTTCGAGAGATTCCGTCTTTACGATAATTTCAATTTTCTTACCCACCAACCGTACATCAACATTCAACGTACCCAGCGAGGGAGGATCCAACCGAATTTTCGCCGAAGATTGCCACAAACCCGGTTTCATGCGGATCGAACGAACCAGTTGTTCAAATTCTGATCGAGAAACGGAATCATCTTTCGTCTCGATCAACGATGTCGTGTTAGTGTCATGCGATGATGGGGTCAGGGTATTTGCGCCCGGTTTGGCACTTGAAGATTTCGGCTGGGCGTTCGTGGTCGGCTGGGCGGCCTGAACGGCTCGGGCAGATTCCACCTCACCACCACGACCCATCGCCAACACTTGTCCAATCTGTTGCGCGATGGGCGAAGAGGAGGTACCCGGACCGGTCGCGGATCGAACGCCAGCTGCAGCAGTTGCGGACGATGCTTGATGCATTTGAGCTGGGTTTGTCATTTCGGCGGAACGCATTGTTTTATAATCCAAACGAGTGTCGGCTGGCCCCGTGGATGGTTGTTCCGTAAAGGACAAGCTATGATTTTTTCCGATCGGCTGGGGCGATTCCAATTTCGACATCTCAAACTGCGTGGATTGTGCTGACTTGTTCGTCAACGTCGCCAGCGAATGCAATTTGGATTCGCTATTCATCGTACGAGCATTTTTCAAGGGCGAATCCATTTCCGGTTGCTGATCGTGACCGATTCGCCGAGCTTGCACACTCGATCTGTCGCCGTGGCCCACTCCATCACGAAGCTGATCGGCGCGGGTTGGTTGCTGCATCATGGATTGGCGGCGCGCATCACGGTCCGACGCATTGGGTTCAAACATCTGCATCGCTGATGTTGGCGACGTCGCGGTTAATTGACTGGAGTCGATGTAAACCGATCGTGCAACATCCAACAGCATGGAAAACACCACGGTATCCGTGTTGGCCGGTTGTTGATTTTCGTTGCGCGCAACAACATCGCCCTCCACCGCGAACGGTCGTTCACGATAACCCGGATCAATCCTGTTTGATGTTGATAACGTCGTTGTGTTCATCATGCTTTACCGTTTGTTTCGCCAGAGAGACCGTATTGTTTACTCGTCATTCAGATCATTAAATTTGTTGGGAACTACATCACGAACCCGTTGAAGAATTTGTTGCATTTTGTGTATCTGCGCCAGGCTTTTGGCGGCCTCTACAATTTTCTTGGCTTTACGCGTTTCCAATTCCAACAAAATCCGAGCGGCTTCATCCATGTCAGGCAGATTAAGCAAATGTTGAACCGCAATTTTAGGAGCGAGTGATTCATAAATGGCGATCTGCTTTCTAAATCCCATCTGTTTTCGTTTCTGATCGTCCTGCTGATCCAGTTGCTCAGCTGATTTTCTTTCTTTTTTGAACGCCTCTCGTTCGGTCATGGCTCGCAAGAGAATACTGTTGTTCAAAGCGAGCCGCTGATCAAGTTCGGTTTTAATGCGCGAAGCTTCCAGTTGTAAAATTTCCATATCGGTCTGTGAAGCTACGAACGCTGTCTCACCTTCATCTTTTTCGCCCGCAATCACCTGATCCGTGTTTTCATTTTCCTTGACCGCATCGACAATGGGATCTTCGCCGCGAACCAGCATGACGACTTGTTGCAACAGTTCTCTGTTTAACGTGCCGGTGCTGGCTAAATAACCACCCAAGCCCATCAACACCGCCAGATGAATCATGGCCAGGATCGACGCAAAATCAAAAGCGCGACGCATCATGCTCGGATGACTGGTCATGATCTCACCTCCTGATTTTTCTGATCGTGCAGTTTCGATCGACGCACATACATTTGCAATGCCGCTTCATCGTACATCAACTGTTCACTACGCTGCAGATTGATTTGATAACGTTGCCATTGTCGATCGCGCAGTTTTTCAATCACTTTTAACTGCTTTGATGATTCACCTAATTTTTTTCGCTCCTGATCCACCGTTTGATTCCGTTGGGACAGATCAATTTCCGCCTCCAAAATTTTTCGGTGAAGCCAACCGCGATATAACTGATTTTCTCTCAGCGCCAGCATATCTATTTGCGTGACCGACCGATCGCCCAGCGCATCCTCCATCGAATTTCGTAGTTCTCGATTAAGCTGAGCCGTATGCTCTTCCATTCGCACAACCTGTTGCACCGCCTCGGCGACGACGCGCCGCTGGCGATCTCGAGTTTGTTCTCGAAGCTTTTGAACGGCCTCTAATCTGAATCGAAACTGTTGCGCCATTTTCTATCTTATCTTTATGCCGTAGCCTCAGGATTAACCGCACCCGGTGTTGAACTCGACGTCACAGCGTCCGACGGATTCGATGGATTATTTTTTGAAAGCGCATGACGCACTTTCCGTATTTCCGCAGCCAAGGTTAAAAGTTGATTCTGTGAATCTTGAAAGCCGATCTGTTCACGAATCCCCTGTTTCAAAAAAATATCAATTTTAGACTTCATCTTGACCGCCACATCAAAATCAATATTGTGACCCGGGGCATACGCACCCACGTTAACCAGGTCTTCAATGTCGTGCCATATTGCCAGCACTTGCCGAACGGTGACCGCGGCTTTCACATGGTCATCGTCAACCACATCCACCATTACGCGCGAAATACTTTCCAAAACCGCGATCGCAGGATAATGTCCGCGATTGGCCAGGTCTCGCGACAACCAGAGGTGACCGTCCAGTACACCCCGAATCGCATCGGAAACCGGCTCCGTAATATCATCGCCTTCCACTAAGACCGTATACATACCCGTGATGCTTCCGCGATCGGTTCGACCGCTTCTTTCCAACAGCTTGGGCAATAGCGCAAAGACGCTGGGCGGATATCCTTTGGTCGTCGGCGGTTCGCCAGCGGACAACCCGATCTGACGCTGGGCCATTGCCATGCGCGTGGTGGAATCCATCAACAACAGCACGTTTTTTCCAAGGTCGCGAAAGTATTCCGCCACCGCAGTGGCTACAAACCCTGCTCGAACGCGTAACACCGGCGATTCATCCGAGGTGCTCACCACCAGAACACATTTTTTCATATCTTCTTCGCCTAAGTCTTTGCGAAGAAAATCACCAACCTCACGACCACGCTCACCAATGAGTGCCACCACCGTAACATCCGCTTCGGTATAACGGGCGATCATGCCCAGTAACACACTTTTTCCCACTCCCGTACCGGCGAAGATCCCCAACCGTTGACCTCCGCCGAGGGTATTTAACGTATCGATCGCACGAATCCCCGTGGATAGCGGTTTACAAATCGGCACGCGTGTCAGTGCTTTGGGTGCATCCGTGTACACGGGATAGTGATCTTCCACGATATAATCCGTGTTGCCGCCGATGGGTTGACCGAATCCGTTGAGTACGCTGCCAAGCATTTGACGGCCTACCGGAACGTTTTCCATCCCCGACTGACTCACCACGCGATCACCAAATCCCACGCCGAGCGGTTCCTGCAACGTCATCAAAATTGCCCGATCCCCCTGGGTACCCACCACCTGGGCGGTGATCGGTTCATCCTTACGTCGTGTGATTTCACACAACGAGCCGATGGGAATAGGCAATCCCTCCGCCACGACCGTCAAGCCGGTCACGTCCACCACGCGACCCGCGACACGAATCGTCGGTGCTCGATCAGCCAAGGCCTGATGTTTTGAAAATAACTCAACCATTTACATTCTTTCTACCCAGCAGCAGCCCGACCATTTCATCGACCTGCGTATCCAGCGTGGCGTCAACTTCGGTCAAATCATTGGCGACCCGACATCCGCCCGGGGCCATACTTTCGTCTGCCGTCACGGTACACACCATCGAATCTCCAAATTGTTGAACGAGAGATTCGGAAAACTTTTTCATGGATTCAATATCATCAGGATGCATGCGTACTTTCAGTTTGGTTTTGGATCCAATGATTTTGATAGCGCGTTGTAAATTTTCTATCGCGGATTCACGATATTCAATACCAATTTCAAACGTAAGTTTTTTCGCCAGCGACACCGCAAATCCCAAAAGATGACGTTCGGATGCAATTTGCAAATCTTCACGGTCCGATTCCATCTGCGTTATCAATCGTTGTAAATTAGATACGATATTCGAGTGCTCTTTTTGAAAAACCTTCTGAGACTCCTCGAACGCATCCTTGTAACCTGCATCTTTACCTTCCGTGTAACCTTCCTCCTGCCCCTTCTTGTAGCCGGACTGTCGTGCTTCTTCAAAGACCCGTTCTTTTTCCTGCATCGCCTGAGCGAGCGTCTGTTCCGCCTGCCGGGTCGCAGCCTCTATGGTTTTACGGGCTTCGGCTACATGATCGGTCAATCGGATCGGCGCAAGCTGCCGTTTATAGTTTTCAGCCTTTCCCGCTTTGATTACGCTTGGCATGATTTGACCTCCGTAGTCGATCTGTCATGAATGGACAACGTAAATATTCTTCGATCGACTTTCATCAAACCACCATTTCTTTCTCGCCGCCCCGACCGGAGATAATCACTTCGCCCGCGTCTTCGAGTCGTCGCACCACATCCACGACACGTTGCTGTGCGTTTTCGACATCGCTGACACGTACCGGTCCCATGTATTCCATGTCTTCCTTGATGAGTTGAGCGGCACGCTCGGACATGTTGCGGAAGATCTTGTCGCGCAAGTCTTCGCTGGCGGTTTTTAAGGCCAATGATAAATCTTCGTTTTCGATTTCTTTGAGTACCAGTTGAATGCCTTTGTCGTTGACCAGCATAATATCTTCAAACACGAACATCAGCCGACGAATTTGTTCGACCAGATCGGGGTCCTGGGCTTCCAGTGCTTCAAGAATACCTTTTTCCGTGGATCGATCTGCGAGGTTGAGCATCTCCGCGACGTTTTCCACGCCACCGGCTTTTTGGAACGTTTGCGAGACAATACCCGACAGTCGTAACTCCAAACCCTGCTCAACTTCACGAATAACCTCGGGGTTGGTGTTGTCCATATTGGAGATTCGCGTCACCACCTCCAGCTGTTTTTCCAGAGGCAATCCCGCCAGAATTTCACTGGCTTTGGTCGACGCCAGATGGGAAAGAATCAGCGCAATCGTTTGTGGATGCTCATCCTGAATAAACGTCATCAGGTTATCCGCGTCGGTTTTGGCTAAAAAGGAAAACGGTCTTCGATGGACCTGGTGTTCGATGAGCTTCATAATATGATCGGCACGTTCACCCGGTATCGCTTTTTGCAGGAGTAGTTTTGCGTAAGCCAAACCGCCCTGTTTTGCATAAGTACGCGCCAGCGCAATATTATAAAATTCCTCAACGATTTGGCCTTGTCGCTCTGGACTGATCAGATCGATCTGAGCAATTTCGCGAGTAATATCTTCTACGATTTCAGCATCCAAATGGCGCAACACATCCGCGGATACATCATCATTAAGATTCAGTAACAAAATCGCAGCCTTGGTCACTCCCTTCAGGGATTGCACATCCTGCTCTTGGACTTCTTGTTCTACTTCTTTTGCCATTCGGTGTTACGTTCGTAAAAAATAATTCGATCCAAAGCCGATCCTATTCAGCAATGAAAACACGTTTCGATGCCATCAATCTTCATCAATCCAGCGGCGTATCAACTGGGCTGCACTTTCCGGATCTTCCTCCACCATCTTGGAGACCTCTGTGCCTAACTCTTGAAAACGAAGAGTTTCATCATCGACTTCACGCCCGACCAACATACTTTCCGAAGCGTTCGCCTGACCAGCTAAGCTACCATCCACCGTAAGAATGGGTTCAACCTCATCTTCTTCATCGGTGTCAACACCCGCCTTGATGGGCTTGTCACCGGGAGTCGCTTTTTTCGCGATGCGTGTCATCATGGTTAAACTCATGAACGCAAGAAACAGCAAACCAACACCTGGACCATAAGTTTTCAACAGTCCAAACGGATCCATCGCGTCCCCACTGGCCTGGGCTACCGTGACACCGGTCGGAGTTCGACTCCAGTTACCCCCTTCCGAACTCCATTCCATATCCGGATAAATATCCACACTGACATCATCCGCGTTCTTGGCCATCACAACTTTGACGACACCGTTTCTCACGCGATGTAATTGCTCATCGCGAACAACAATAAAATCAGCATCGTTGTCCTTGGGATTTTCCTTTTCTGGAAACCGGGCGGAATACACACCCACCACAAAACTTCTCGGAATGCGCACCGTCGCGGTAACTTTTTTGGTCGGATAAGCCATCTGCTCAACCGTTTCAGTCTGAGAAAGCTTGGGTTCAAAGTTTTCTAAAACGGTTTCTTCATTCGTCATGGACTGCCCGGTTGAGCTGGCGGTCACCGCCGTGCCCAGGTTGGGCTGCAAACCCGGTTCGGTCGGTTTCTTGGATGAGTTAGACTCGTTGGAATTGGCCAACTCTCTCTTGGGCTGCGGCTTGTCGTGTTTCAGTCTCTGAGTAATACGTTTGGTTGCGTCCAGCTCAATACTAACGGCCACACGAACACTGGGAATATCCGCGAGCGTATCAAGAATTTTAGCGCGAAGATGATCCTCTCGCTGCTTCACCAACCGCATATAATCAAAGCTGATAGCCTCATCAGGATGCGGCATGCTATATGACCGCAGTGTCCGAGCATCGGTAATATTCACGTTATGCGGCTTCAATCCACCCACCGCACCGGACACCAATTTAGCAAAACTTTCGATCATATCAGGTGTCATTTCGATGTTGGAAGTCAGGGTCACCGACACAGACGCGGTCGGAACATCGGACGCACCGCCCAAACGCCGGCGCGTTTTCGGATTGATCATCACCGACGCACGTTTGACGTATGGCCAGGTCGCGATAATTTTGGCAATCTCGTTACCCTTAGCGTAATTTTGTGCAAAAACTCTCGCCCCCGGAGACTGGAAGGGATTTTCATTGGTCACCACCGATTCCATATCATAGAGGCTTCCCTCGGGCAACGCCCCGGCTCCGTGCAGCAAACGCAACGCGTTATGACGCATCGCATCTTGTACAAAAATTCGATTGCCTCGAATTTCATGCTTAATTTTATTGCTCTTCAGCGATTCTTCCGCACTTTGAAGCTCTTCATAAGTAAAATTGCGATTGATCAGGGGCATCATGTCGGGGGTGGTGGACCACTGCAACAACCACAAGAATGAACTCGCAATCAACGCCGCACTCAACCCGATCGTTAATCGCTGAGAGACACTCAACCCGCTCAAGTGCTCATTAATATAGCTTAGTAATTG
>CBDTZI010000109.1:0-9052 GCA_965364865.1 uncultured bacterium
CCCGACAAGTCGGGATTTTATTCCGCGTGCAGCTCGGACGGTAAAGGAATGGGTGTCCAGATTGATGATGATTCCCGACTCGCGCATTGGATGGATTCCCTTCGCGGTATGGCGTGGATACCAATCGATCAAAAAGCAACCGCCCGAAATCATCTATTCGACCTCGCCCTACATGAGCGCTCATCTGATTGCGTTGATCCTTAGTGGACTCACGCGCAAACCCTGGGTCGCGGATTTTCGAGACCCCTGGGGAGGAAATCCTTATCGTCATCTTCAATTTTCAAGCCTGAAGTGGTGGGATGGTTTTCTGGAACGAATGGTATTAAAAAACGCTTCGCATATTGTCAGCAACACGCCGACCATGCGTGCGTTGATGTGTCGGCGATATCCTTTTGTTGAAAAAAAATGTTCGACGATTTTGAACGGGTTTGACTCTGATCGCCTGGTAAACATTCAACCCGTGCGGGTGGCTCCGATGGACGAGTGCGTGTTTACACACTGCGGTCAATTTTATGGCCAGCGAAGTCCGCAGGTCTGGTTTGAGGCCTTGAAACGAACTCTCGAACAACATCAAAACCTTCAAGGAAAAATCAAGCTTCAGTTGCTGGGGCCTGATCACTACGAAGGCGAATCATTGAAACAACTGGCGAGTGTTATGGGTGTGGCGAATCATGTCATCATCGCCGGTTCAAAAAACCATCACGATACGTTGTCGCTGATGGCAGGTAGCGATGCGTTTATCTTGGCGGGCTACGAAGGCTTGGGCGGCGAATTGCAGGTGCCCAATAAGCTGTTTGAATACCTCGCGATTCGTAAACCCATCATCGCGGGAATCGCAAAGAAAAATCCCAGTGTAGATATTCTCAAAAACGCAAATGCGCCAGCTTTGATTTGCAATCCGAACAGCGCAGTTTCGATTGCCAATGCTTTTTACATGGTGGTGGAGGGTCAACTCGACGGAATCGAAAACGCTTTCGAGGGCGCTGACCAATACGATCGAAAGCACCGGGCGGGGGAGTTGGAAAAGCTGTTTCGACAATCGTGCAATCAAGAATTCCTCGAGCAACATTATGGGATCGTCTCAGCCGCTCAATCGTTTGTGGGTCGATTTCGTGCCCCGTCGCCGAAAGCTATACGTTCGACGAAAGATGTCGTTTCATCCGGCGCCTCTTTGTAAACCATAACATCGCGCACGTTTTAATGATCCAGTACGCCGCACGAATGGTGCCGATCAAGTTACCGCTGATTTTACTTTTACCGTGTGATCGTTTGCGGTAGGGGACCGAAATTTCCAATATACGCAGGTTCGATTCGACCGCACGGATTTGCATCTCGAGGGTCCAGCCAAACGCGCGGTCCTGCATGTCGATCCGATCAAGTCTCTCTCGCCGAATCGCACGATAAGGCCCCATGTCTTGAAACGAATGTCTCCAGCCGATTTTCATCAGCATGGGAAACAGGACGTTGGCTACGCGCTGCGGAAATGTGGTCGATCCGGATTCGCGCATGGATTTAATCCGCGCACCCATCACCAGATCGTATTCATTCTCAAGAATGGGTTGAACCAACTCGCACATCTTTGACACGTCGTCGCTCAAATCCGCATCCATAAACAATATAACTTCGCATTGCGATGAAAGCTGTTGCAACCCCGCGAAACAGGCGGCTCCGTATCCGCGACGAGGTTCAAATATCCATCGGACGCCGTTCGACGGCGTGCGGAAGGACTCGACCACATTTTTCGTTTCATCGGTTGAGCCGTTGTCACAGACCAACACCTGTCCTAGTGCCAAGGCCTGCAGCTGCGGTAAAAGAATCGCAAGATTCTCCGCTTCGTTTAAGGAGGGGATGATAATGGATACGTGAGTTAGATCGACTGATATTTGTGAAGAGGCCGTCGAGTTCACTTTGATGATTCGATCCGTTTGTTTACGACGTATGATCTAAAGCCCGTGCAGGATAAAAGGATTGGTTTCGCGTTCCTGGCCGATCGTTGTTTCGCTGCCGTGACCCGAAATGACTCGTGTATCATCCGGCAGGGTCATGAGTTGTTCGTGTATGTTTCGCATCAGTTGATCACCGTTGCTGTGCGGAAAATCCACACGTCCCACGCTGCCGGCAAACAGGGCGTCACCCACGAACGCAATCCCCAACTCCTTGCAGTATAAAGTGCGGCCACCCGGTGAATGGCCCGAGGTGTCTAGCAGGGTCCACGTCGTGTCGTCGAGCTCGATGGTTCCACCCGTGGGTAAATCCAGCGGATCTTTTACGTTGGTTGTAAATCCCGCTCCGATCAATCCCGACAGGTTCTCCATCGGATCAGAAAGCGCAGCCCACTCCTCTTTCGCGAGATACACCGGAATGTTTCCCAGCTGATCGTGAATTTTATCGATTCCCGCGATGTGATCGGCGTGGGCGTGGGTTAACACGATGGCCTGGGGCGTAAGTGAATGCTGTTCGATGTATTCGAGTGTTTTTTTCGCCTGCGGCGGAAAACCCGGATCGATCAACCAGCAAGGTCCGTCATCACGGCGATGCACCGTCATCCCATTCTCCATATACGTCGGATCGTTGGTAACGAAAATGTGTAGTGTTTTATCGTTCATATTTCTGGGTCACTCATTTTCTGTCGGGTAATCATTCATCACGCACCACAGGCCGGATCAATATCCGATCCGCCGAATATACTAATCGAATGTGATCCAATGATCTACAAGTCGGTCTGATGCAACACCCGAGTTGTACTGACGCGTCGGGATGCCAGTGTAGGAGGAAGCTGGTGTGTGAATCCTTTCTCGCACCAAATAGTTCTCGACGCCATCATCAAAATTTTTATTCCTGACATCGCATGCCTCCTCATGTTTGTACCATTGGTTGTGAGCATCAAACTTTGCGCAGCACACATCGTTGGATGCATTTCCTTAAAGGTTGATTGTGGCGAGGCAGGAAAAAGGAGTGAGATCGATAAAAAATAATTGATGATATTAATTCGTTGGGTAAGACTGTTACGATGGCTTCCTCTTAGAGCCACCTTCTTGCTGATCAACCGTATGCTATTCATATGTCTGTCAGATCGAAGGATTTATGCTCCGATAAAGTCGAACCATACCGGCAATCCAAACCTGTCATTCTTCTGGCTACTTCACCTTATTTATTCACTATGATCGCTTGTATAAGGAATATCTTCGTTCAATACCGTGTTTAGGGTTCATGAAGGCCTGTTGGATTATGGACTGGATGCAGTTTGGACACAGAAATGAACTGAATTTCCACCTTCGAGGTTTCAAAACGACAAAGTACAGCCACGCAGTAATAATTATTGAGTTGGCGAAACGACCTCGTTTCTGCTATGATAATCGCGAGTGAGTAGGGAAAAGAAGAGCTGGTCTATTGGGGTTAGGTAGGGTTAAACCATGTTGTATTTTCAGCAGGCGAGTAGTGTAGCCGCTGCCAAAAGGCGGTCGGTGTTGGTTCCGCGTCCTATGTTCAACCCTCGCATCAGCCTACTTCCCTTAATCAGAATCATACCTGCCGTCGCAATTCTCATCATGTTGTCTATGGGTTTGCAATCCACCCGGGCAGAATCCGTGTGGGTGGTGCGAGAGGGTAACGTCACTCTTCATCTCAATTACGATGTGCTCTCTTCACATGGATTAACAATTCGATCCGCAATGAAAAGTTTTGCCGACCGAAATGATTCCGATCGAAATGATTCATCCATTGTCTTTACCATAGCCAACGCGGATGAGATTGCATTTTTAGCTGACTTTACCAGCATCGACGAGTTTTATACGTCAACTATATCGATAGCCGAAGGCATACAGATCGTTTCACGTCACGGCTCTGCCACCGTATACGATTTTCAGATCATGTTTGGTCAGATCAATCAGAACGGCTTGCCGTTTACGACACCCAAAAATATCAACGGCGAATCTTATTCCTCGCCACCTATGGAGCTTCATGGATTTCGCATGGGATTTAATCCTGTTCGATCAACCCTGACCATGCCCAGCGAGACGATTCGTATTTCCACTGCGCTTGCCCGCGCCCTGGGCGATCCACACTTAGCGGGAGTGGCGATCGGATGGGCTGATGCACGAACTAATATCTTTCTTGACAGTGGTTCGGAACCGCTGTTGGAAAATATTCGACCCGTTGAACATGATGACGCCAGTGTAGCTGGAACAAGTGGCGACATGGCCTTTTGCCAGCTTTATGGCCTTCAACAGTTTGGTCGATCGGGTGAAGTGGTCGGGCTGGCGTTAACGACCACGTCCTGGAACGTCGGCACGTCTGATCTGGAATGGTTTGCTATACCCAATAACAATCACCCTTTCATCGGGATGAATATGTACAGGCTGGGAAATGACCGATTGCAGCAAATCGGACAATCCTGGGTCAAACATGGTTTTTTTGCATTGAGCAGCGAACAGTGTGGCACTCCCTGCACTTACGAACCGGGTCATGGCGCGGGAAATTGGCTGGGTGTGGGGTGTACGGATACCTATAGTGCCAGTCTCAATGCATCACAGAGTAATCTTGGTCCACGCTACGAGATTAATCCCTGGACCGGACTTTGGCTTTATAACGGCTCCCATATGGACGGATTTCATTCTCATGATGGGCAAATCGATCATCGAATTCAGGTTCATGACGGTGATCTTGATTTGAGTCGACACGGCGCTGCCACGTTTTTTGCAGAGGGATATTACATCGTTCGTGATGATCGTAGAACCATGAATAATGCGTCGTGGAAAACGGTCGCTGTTTCGGGGTCTCCCGGTGGCAACTGGACACTCAACATGAGTTCTGCCGGGACTCCACCGACAACCGGCTTTGCGATTGATGCCTGGACGGATGCAAGACAGACCGTACTCGCAGAAATGGTTCCCCCGAATAAAACAACGTCACCCGATGGTCGATGTATATTGGCTATGAAAACGACTAAAATTAATCTTAAGCAGTGGCACTATGAATACGCCTTGCTGAATATCGATATGGATCGCAAAGTGCGATCGTTCAGTATCCCGATATCGTCGGATACCATTGTGAGCAATATTGGTTTTAGTGCGGTGGAATCTCACGGCGAACCTTTCTCCAACACGCCCTGGACATCCGCAGTTACGGGGGGGGCGCTTACATGGTCTACCGTTGATAACCCTGTTCGTTGGGGAACCATGTATAACTTCTGGTTTAACGCCAACACCGCACCAACTGACACAAATGTGACCTTAGGATTGTATGAGCCGGGTACACCTGTTTCTGTATCGGGGGTCACCACGGGTCCTGATCCGACAGGCCCGATATGTCTGACATTAGTCCCGCCAACCCCAGATGAAACATTACTCAATAAAAACAGATATATTTCATTTCAACCTGGCAATGCAGAGCAAAGCATCGCCATTCGTGTAAGGTTGAAGTCATTGATGCATCCGGAGAATCCGGTGGGTATAGAGCCTGATTTCACTCAATATGAAGATCAAATACGCTGGGTAGGCCCCCCCGATGTTTATCCTGAAGGCGGGAACGAAGAACCTACTTTTACAGCATCGCACCTGCAATGTGATCCGTTCTTTATGGATTGGAGCAGTATCGATTTACTGCATGTTCTCGGCGCAGAAATCCTGCCCAGCTCCATGTATGAGGTGCAATTGATCCATGAAAGCTGTTCTAATATGTTCAGCGAATCGAACTATACCTTGCCACTAACCATCGACACGTCGAAATGGGGAGATATCAGATCACCCTTCATCACCGATTTGAATGTGACCTCTCAGCCGGACATCAAGGATATTCTATCCATCGTTGACAAATTCCTCGGAAATTTGAATCCGATCAAACCCCGAAGCCAACTGCAACCCAACGTGCCCGTGCCTGGCACTTCAGTGGGTATTGCGGGCGTGCTGAAATGCGTAGACGCCTGGCTTGGCGTTGTCTATCCTTTTGAAGGTCCTTCGGACTGCCCCTGACAATCTGGATATCATCTTCAGCTTTTCTTGGACTACGACTTGGCTGTATTTTACGGTTCCATGATTCGAGTGGGAGGAAATGCGCTAACGATTTTAAGATCATTTTCTTTAGACAGGTCGAGAATAATATGCGTGGATAGATCGTCGTGGTCCAGTATTTCCAAAACCGGTTTGGTATGGAAGTCGGGATTGGCTCGAACCACTCTCCCTCTTTTCCCGTCGCTTAATTGAACAACACTACCGATCGGAAACAGCGACATCACATCCAGAAAAGCGCGTACAATTTGAATATCAAATTTTTGTGCACTTCCGCTGATTAAAATGGTACGGGCTGCTTCATAGGGCATGGCCGCCGGTCTATGAGGTCTGGGTCGTGTCATCGCAGCATAAGTATCTGCAATTGCCACGATCATCGAATAAGTATGTAACTTTTCACCCAAAGCCTGGTTGGGATAGCCGCTTCCGTCTGCGCGCTCATGGGATTGATAACCAATCAATTTAATCACATCAGGCAATCCTCGTATCCCGTCCAGCATCTCCAGCGTGTAGATAGGATGTTTATCCACCTGGGCTCGTTCCCTCGGTGTAAATTTGCGGGGGGCCAGACGAATTTGACCCGGTATACGTAACATTCCGATGTCCTGCAACAATCCGCCCAGTCCAACTTCCATGATTTGATCTTGCGTATATCCGAGTTGGGCTGCGATCGACATGGAAATCATCGCTACATTCACGCAATGATCGAAAAGGTATTCGTCCCTGGTTCGCTGTAAACTGACAACCAGAGGCAACAAGTCAAAGTCAAGTGACACCATGCTGACAAACTTAGACATGATATCATGGAGGCTTCGTATGGAGGTATTTCCGCCGACCTGCAACGACGATCCGATTTGTGAGATCGCTTCGCTCGCCGCCGCGTGACGCCTGATTCCGTGCAGCGCTTCTTTTCTCAGCGCTTCCAACGTGACGCGAGGTCTGCGCCAGGCGCGAACGGGATAAAAAGAGGGAGCTTGTTGGAGAATGTTGGGTAGCAAATCTTCCAGATCACTACACACCTGCCCTTTTCGATTTTCAAATGAAGTGTGTTCTTTCTCAACGTCCACGGATTCTGGCGGTACGGATTTGAGCCGAACCACTTTGATGTTTCTTTGTCGTAACAGATCGAGAAAGCGACTGGTGATTTCCATTCCGCCAGCCAGAAGAAGGACGTCGGAATCATCATACACGTCCTGGGATAATCGCATCCCTATCCGTAACGCATCAACCTGAATCGAGTCATCGTCTTCCTCTTGTCCACCCATCATCAACGCATAAGAATCGATTCCGTGATCATCCTCAACGAATCCACTGCGTCCTTCCAGATCCAGTTGATCCGCAACCGCATCAAGTTTATCCATCCAGTCGTCGTCACCAAACACCTCATCATTGGGTAGGGAATCCAGTGCGCGCACATCGGCTTCGGAGAGTTCAACACCCCCTTCAATTAATACGCGGCCGTTCTGATCACAGATTGCACCGGGCAAACGAAAGCCCGGCTGTATCAATTCCCACGGAATAACTTTTTGCATAAAGAAATTACCTGACCCTTCAAGTGTCCGATAAGGGTTAATGCGACTACTGCGTATACGCCTACTTTCAATCGGCGTACTTTTGCACGCGCTTGATATGCGAATGATATCGTCTATTCCTGCACCCTGGGTCGCGATGGAATAGATTATGGGAATCAACCAGCCCGCACGATGTGTACATCCAATTTGGTTGGAATATCGGAACCCGAGTGTCTGTTTGTGTAGTGTAGATCGGTGGAGTGATTGCAGAGCGAAGTGTGATCCTTTATCCTTACGGTAAGGGCTGGATGAAATCAAAGAGTGACATAGCGGAACGATAAGCTCGATTCAATACAATTTTGTGATGGGCCTATTGCTATATGAACTTGGCCAATACACGGGTGAGTATGGAGAACTGAAATGATGAATCTATGTGGATTGTTGCTGACGATTGCGGTGGCAACGGGTCCGACGAATCCGTTGGATCAACCGGCGGGTGAACGGATGATGATCACCGCTTCGATTGATGCGGATGCATTGGAAATCGGTAAAGAGTATGAGATCGTAATCAACGCTACGTTTGCTCAAGGCGCATCCACCTCGGCGTCCGGAGTTCCCGCGCCCATCCTTCAGGTCCATTCACCCAAATCCATATCATTGTCGGGTAAGACGTTAATCCAATTCAAAGACCTGGCTCGTAACGAATTTCTGCAGGCGCCTTATGAACGGCTGCTCAATGAGTTTCCCGCACGCATCAAATTCAAACTGAAAAAAAGACCGGCGAAAACCGAACAGATTGAGTTCAATGTTCTGGCGTATGTCCGTGCAAGCGATCGCGATTATTTTGTGCGGCAGCGCTTCGCATTGCCCGTGAAAGCGGGGGCTGTTTCTACCGCGATGGACTCCTCGCAATCCAAGTGGGGTAAAGATAAAACATTGCAACTGGGTGATAAGGCCGCCCCTTTTTCTCTGCCGCGTGCAGACGGCACGATTTTGTCCCTTGGAAAAATACTGGGCAAACAAAACATAATCATCACAACGTACCGGGCCCACTGGTGACCGTTTTGCCTGACGCAGTTGGTTCAACTGCAGGATGTGTATGACGAATTCACCAAACGAGACACCGTCGTGATCGCCATCGCGCAGGAAGACACCGACCTCAAGAAGCATGGCTTGCTGCTGGCGAAAATTAAACCGTCTCCCAAATTTGATGTCGTCGCGGATTTACATCGTAGGAAAACAAAACGTTACGATCGAACCACGGCTTATTTGATTGACAAGAAGGGCATCGTAAGACAAATTTTTCCGATGTTAATTCACTCGCGTCCCTCCTGGGACGCGGTGCTGAACGAAATCGATCGGATCAATGCAGAAGCGGGCAGCTAGTGCCGTTTCCAGAAAGGTAATGCAACATTTTAGCTCCCCTCCTTACCAAGGTGGGACTGGGGGAGGTTTCCGTTACAACAGATGACCCCCCTCAATCCCCCCTTGAAAATAAGGGGGGAAGAAAAGCGACACAACCTTTTTGGAAACGGC
>CBDTZI010000110.1:0-9046 GCA_965364865.1 uncultured bacterium
ACGAATTACGAATTACGAATTACGAATTACGAATTACGAATTACGAATTACGAAACGACAACCCCCCTCAATCCCCCCTTGTAAATAAGGGGAGAAGCTCAGGTGGCATGCCTCACGCTTCACACCAGAGTGTCGTGTGAGCATGAATGTTCGACGCCGTTTAACAATCATAAACCATCACACAGTAGGGTGCCCCATTCTTTTCGTTGGAAAAGGGTGGGGGACGGATAAACACTGTTCATTTGATCTAGCCTGAAAGGCTGTAAGACAGTAGCCGTGGGTCAGTCCGCCACAGGCGGACGCCACCCACGGACGAAGAGGTTAAACATAAATTCAACCCTGAAGGGGTTGCACAAAAATAGTGGCTTTCTTCGACCCTTACAGGGTCGATGTGGTTGGATGGATCATATTCCGGTGGCGACGCTGCGCTTGCCACCGGCTACTTTCTGGCAGGCCTTCAGCCTGCAAAGCTGTTGGGTGGCATGGCATTTGGGTGAATAGATGTTAGTTACGTTCGACGTGGATGATGTTTCGTTGTTCGAAGTCCAGCCGAACGGTTGGTTTGCCGCTTTCAAACACAACGAGACTGTGCGAGTACATCGGAATGTTCATGGCTTTGGGGATGGCTTCGTCGCTGTTGGCGTAAACAACAGTAATGCCGCCACCCTCCACACCCGGATGTCGAACTGTGCAAAGGACCGCGTCTTTGGGGTCATTGTATTCCACGCCGGAAATCGTGAAGCCCGATTCGCTCCAACGAACGGGAAATTCGACCGCACTCAAAAAACCGGAAACATAAGGGTGTCGAACCGCATCACCCAACACCAGCACGCATCGATCAGCCAATGCGCCTTCACGAAGTTCATCAACGATCAAATCGATTTTTTCATCATCCTCGAAGCTCGATTCAAAAATGGATTGTACGGAACTATACGTTTGGGCAACTTTGCCGGTGGGTAGTACGGCTGTGAAAGCCGTGCCGTATCGCGTGCGGGCTGTGGTCGGCACAATATCGTCTATAGGAATCTTGCGAAAAACGTGGTAATCGGGATCGATCTCCACCGTCAAAGGCGTGACATCCACATGGACCATCACCTCTTCCTGCGGCTTATTCACCTTTACTATGATATTCTTTTCGCCGCCGACGTGCATAATGCGAACGGGGATGTCCAGTTCAAACGGCGGGTCGTCCGGACTTATCGGTTCGCCTTGATGAATGCTTAACGTCAGTAGTTGATCGGAGGTTTGAAAGCTTGCGGAATCGATGGATAGTGAAGGAGCGCCACTTCTGCGCACCCACTGGTCAAAAAAAGTGTCCAGCGTAACTCCGCTTTGGTCCTCGCAAATTTTCTGGATGTCGTTCCAGCTTGCATATCGACCCACATAATCATTCGTGAATTTTTTCATGGCTGACCAGAAATGGTCCTGCCCCATCTTCATCGCCAGCATATGAAAGACCGCTGCCCCCTTGCTATAGGACACGCCCCGGCTACACCCGTCGGGTTGACCATAGGTTCCCAGTGGTCGATCTCTTTCCGATTTCATGCGAGACAAAAAGTGGCTGTAGTTTCTACGCTTGCGGCGAGCTTCGTCATCTTGGCCGTCGAGCACATAGCCATAGTAATTCGTAGCATAGGAAGTCAGCGCCTCGCACCAGTTTCCGTCTCGCGGGTCGACGTGTATGCCATTCCCCCACCAGCTGTGCAAAATTTCGTGGTCGATGTAACCGTGCACGGTTTGTGAGCGTTCGCCCATATCGATCACCGCGGAGCTTAGCAGGGTAAACATCGGAAACGCGAATCCGCTGGAAAAAAAGTTGTCTACGATGGAAAATTCTTTTGCGGGATATTTCCCGATGAGCGGTTCATAGCGATCGAGAACGCGTTTAGCCGCGGCCAACAATCCGTTCGCATGTGTAGCCTGTTCAGGTTTGAGATGTGCGCGGATGGCGACATCATAATGGTTGATGTGGTGAACTTCGTGTGGTCCGCCGACCAGCACCATGCCATCCAGAGGATAGGCGCTTCGCCACGCAAGACCGCCGGTCTGTGCGCCCAATGGGTTGTCGTGATGGCCCGAAGCGACGAGTTCAAACCCGTCGATGGGTCGGGCTAACAATGTATAGTCTGCCAGTGTTGGATTTTCGTCATCGGAGATGGGTGCAGGGTACCAGTTCCCACCAGCTAAGTAGATGCCATCGGTCCCGATGTGAGCGCGCATCGTCTGGTTATGAATCTCACCCGGAATTTCACCCGCCGATACATCCTGAAATATTTTTCCACTGTATTCCACGAAAAGTGTGAGTGTATCAACAGGACGTTCGAGTCGTATGAGATGGCGGACGGATTTCCCCGGCTCGGGTTTGGAGAAAAGTTTCAGGTTCGATGATCGACCCGTCACGTTCGCTCCACTAGCATACACACGATTGATCTTCAGGTTCGGGTGTAGATGAAGTTCAATGTTAACCGGTGTGTTGGGTGGAGTGTGAGTGAGATGCGCCTGCGTTTTATTGCTAACAAGATCAATGGCGGTTTGACCGGTGAGATGGTGGGTGGTGGGATTGATCGCCACTTCGATACGATATCGTGAAGCCTGGACCTGCATGGTCGGCGCGGTTACACACCCCGCGTTGTAGAGAATCGTTGGCCACAGAATCGCAACCGCGATGGTACGAATGGTTCCGATGGATTTGTGTTGTAAGTTAAAACGCATAAACACCTCCAGCGTTGACGGGCTTATGGAGTCACTCTTGCAACCTCCAATATAGAATTGGTAGCGAATTCAAGCGATTCAGGCAAGAGTTTCCTGATAAAATGCCCGAAAATAGTTGAATCGACCTTTATTTCGGTTGGTAATTCATGCGATCTGGTGTATAACGAACCGTTCGTACCTGTTTCAGATGAGTTGTAATGTCGAAATGGGGATTGCTAATGCCAATGATGATGGGTTTGGTTCAAGGCGATTGGCTGAAGGGTAGATACGCTCTTTACGTCGAATTAACTGACCGGGCCCCAGAGGTACACCGCTTGAAAGCAGAAACCATTGAAGTCGAAGGCGTCGTCGTTGCGGCATTGCCCAATGCGATGTTTCGCGTAGACATAGAAGCCGGGGAAGAAGATAAACACACTATTCTTGCCCATATTTCCGGCAAAATGAGAAAATACTACATCCGTATCCTTCCCGGCGACACGGTCACGGTCGAGATTTCGCCCTACGACACGACCCGAGGCCGCATTACCTATCGTAAATAATTTTTCCGTAAATATTATTACACGGACTTCGCCTTTCTTTTTCTTGATTTTGATTATCATTCTCATTGAACGCTATCGGTCTGTATCTTTTTTTTATGTGCGAAATGGCATTGAAAATCAAAGACATTCTAAAGGGTGGTTCATCAAAACCTCTGGTGATGGGGATTTTGAACGTCACACCCGATTCGTTTAGCGACGGCGGCGATTTTTTCGATCCCGGTCGTGCAGTTCTACGAGCGATGCAGATGATCGAGGAGGGTGCGGATATCATTGATGTAGGCCCGGAATCGACCCGGCCTGGCTCGAAACCTGTATCCGCAGATGAACAGATCAATCGTGCGATTCCCGTGATTCGAGAGATCCGCAAAGAAAATAAACGTATTTCCATTTCGATCGACACCACTTTGGCTGCGGTTGCGTCAACTTCGATCGAATCGGGTGCGGATATGGTCAACGACACCTCTGCCCTGCGAGATGATCCAGAGTTGGCCGCGGTGGTGGCCCAATCGGAAGCTGATCTGGTCATCATGCACCGCCGCGGAATACCCGCAGAGATGCAAAAAGACGGCGGGCCACTGTATGAGGATGTGATTGGTGAAATTTGTGAATTTTTGCGGAGGCGTGCAGAGTTCGCTCAGTCGAAGGGGATCGATCGCAGCCGAATCATCGTCGATCCAGGCATTGGTTTCGGCAAGCGGGATGAACATAACCTATTGATAATAAAAGAGTTACGACGATTTTGCGATCTTGGATATCCGGTGTTATTCGGTGCGTCTCGCAAGCGATTTTTGAGTGCGATTTTGGATCAAGACGATCTGAAATCACGCGATTTAGGTACACTCGTGACTTTGGTCCTGGCGGCTCAGGCAGGCGTAACCATCCTTCGGGTTCATGATGTCCGTCAAACCAGAGACACGATCAGGATTATACAGACGATCAAGTAACATCTGTACTCTGATGTGTTATGTTGCGCTCGTATTCGCGCGGATATTGGTTGTGTGTCTCAATTGTAAAAATCCCTAACTCGTGTCAGGATCTTAGTTTACAAAAACATTGTGAAAAATTTCTTTTGCCTCTTGGCCCGCAAGGCCAGTTCGATTATAGATTTTAATGGTGACTAACGTGCCAGATGAGATAGGACCGCGTTGTACTGAATTTTGGTGATGGGACGATTCATGTAAGCCAACCGATAAGAAACAACGGTCGGGTCAGGTGATGGATAACAATATGCTCTTAGCGATAATCGAACCCTATGCCGCGATAGGCGCTACCTTTTTGATGGTAGTCGTTATGGCGGTGGGTATTTTGGTTGTGGCCCATACGATCGGCCCCAAGCGACATGGCCCGGTGAAGGACAGCCCGTACGAATCGGGCATGCCCATCATTGTAGATACCGAACGCCGCTTTCACATTCGCTTTTACATCGTCGCGATGTTATTCCTTCTTTTTGATGTAGAAATCATTTTCATTTGGCCGTGGGCGCTGGCGTTTTACGAAACCGCGGTGAACGGCTCCACGATTACAATGGCGGATGGCACATTGGTGGGCAAGGGATTTTTGCTCGTGTCGATGGGCTTCTTTTTCATGCTGCTATTGTTT
This sequence comes from uncultured bacterium, assembly GCA_965364865.1. Lineage (GTDB taxonomy): Bacteria > Planctomycetota > Phycisphaerae > UBA1845 > UBA1845 > CBDTZI01. Next base: position 4,851 of record CBDTZI010000110.1, read on the forward strand.
GGTCTGTTGTATGAGTGGAAAAAGGGAGCGTTCAAATGGGATTAGACCCACGAGTGGGATTGAGTGAACCAAGGGATGTGAACCCTTCGCCTTTTCAAGCTTCCAAGGAAGAATTCCTCACCACGAAATTAAGTTATCTGGTGGATTTGATTCGTGAAATGGGCGTGAACTGGTCGCGAAAAAATTCGCTTTGGCCCATGCCCTTTGCGACCGCGTGTTGCGGGATCGAATTGATGGCGACGGGTGCGAGTCGATACGACATCGCCCGGTTCGGTGCGGAAGTCATGCGGTTCACGCCGCGTCAATGTGATCTGATGATTGTGGCCGGTCGTGTAGCCATCAAAACCATGCCCGTGTTACAACGGATTTATATGCAGATGCCTGAGCCGAAGTGGGTGATCAGCATGGGGGCGTGTGCGAGCACCGGCGGCGTGTTTGATACTTACGCGGTGGTACAGGGAGTCGATCAGTTTATGCCGGTGGATGTATATGTGCCAGGATGTCCACCCCGACCAGAGACGTTGCTCGAAGGTGTGATGGCGATTCAGCGAATCGTGGAAAAAGAAGGCGTAAAATCCAGCGCTGAACGAAGTCGAGGACGCGGGATGGTGATCGAGCCGACCGTTCAGATTAATGTGGATACACAACCAGGAAAGTAATTGACTTACATACGATGACCGGTCAGGAAATTATATCGCTGTTGCAGAGTTCGTTTTCAGGTGTCGATTTTGCGCCGGCACCTTTGATGAAGCGGGAAAACGAAAAAGATTTGCAGATGTGTATTCGCGTACCTGCGGATCAGCTTTTGCAGGTGATGCGGTTTTTGTACGAAGATGAGCGTTGTTTGTTTGAGCAACTGGCGGACCTGACCTGTATCGATTATCTGAATTTTCCCAAAGCGCGAGACCGTTTCGCAGTGACCTATACCCTGTTGTCCATTACGCATGGCCATCGATTCTGGGTGAAGTGTTATGTGAACGATCCATCACCGACCGTGCCGTCGGTGACCGGAACATGGCAGGCTGCGAATTGGCTGGAGCGCGAAGTGTGGGACATGTTTGGCGTTTCGTTTTCCGATCATCCGGATTTGCGTCGAATTTTAACCTGGGAAGGTTTTGAAGCTCACCCGCTGCGTAAGGATTATCCGCTGCAAGGTCGTGGTGAACGAGAAAACTTTAAGAAAATTACACGCGACAGTGCGTGATTAAGATTGGGTGGCCTGGGCAAACTTGTTGGCCCTTGTCTTGTATGAGTTTACGAATATGGGTGCCACTGGCGGACAAGCCGCCAGTGGCACCCGAGTACGAGTGGTGCCCAAGAATGAATATGCCATTACGTTTGTTTGATTAATTTATGACCACAACCCCGACATTAGAACCGCAAGATATAAAACCCTCGACGTACGCGCTGGAAGAGCCGGGCGGTGACGTGTGGGTGCTCAATCTGGGGCCGCAACACCCCGCTACCCATACGACGCTTCGTCATGTGTTGGAGCTGGACGGCGAGCGCATTTTAAGCTGCACGATTCACATCGGCTATCTGCACAGCGGGTTTGAAAAACTCGGAGAACACCTGAATTATAATCAATATGTGGTCGTGACCGATCGGTTGAATTATGTTTCACCGATGGCGAACAACATCTGTTGGCATCATGCGTGTGAAAAACTTTTCGGGATCGAACTGACCCCGCGTTGCAAAGTCTTGCGTACGATCATCGCCGAGCTCGCCCGAATTCAGGATCATCTGTTGTGCGTCGGGGCTGCGGGTCTGGACCTCGGGGCATTTACCGCTTTCATGTATCCGTTTAACACGCGCGAAGCGATTTACGATCTGTTTGAAGAGATTTGCGGTGCGCGATTCACCACGAGTTACACCCGGGTAGGCGGTTTGATGCAGGACATCACTCCCGGTTGGCCCGAAAAAGTCAAGCAGTTTTTAAGCGGACCGCTGCCCAAGGCGCTGAATGATCTGGAAACGCTGCTGTCGCGCAATCGAATTTTTATCGAGCGTACCCGGGGCATCGGCTACATCAGCAAAGAGGATGCGATTAACTGTGGATGGACCGGTCCACACGCGCGGGCGAGCGGGGTTCGGCGCGACCTGCGAAAAGACGAACCGTATTTGTGTTACGAGGATAACTGGGATGGCCAAGGCAGCTCGGCGGTGCAGTTTAAGGTTCCCGTGAGCAATGCGGGTGATAGTTATGCGCGGTATCAAGTGCGACTTGTGGAGATGGCGGAGTCCGTCAAAATTATTATGCAGTTGATCGACAACATCCCATCCGGCCCGATCGACGTGCTCCCCGATGATAAGAAAACACTTCCCGATAAGAGTGAGGTGTATTTCAGCATCGAAGGATTGATTCACCATTTTGAACAGATCATGACCAATCGTGGACATGAGCCACCCGTGGGTGAATGTTACGGTGCGAATGAATGTGCCAACGGCGAGCTTGGATTCTATCTGGTGAGTGACGGGGGTAACACGCCGTACCGTGCGCGATGTCGACCACCGAGTTTCATCAATTATTCATGTTTCGATAAGCTTGTCGTCGGTCATCAGATATCGGATGTGATGGCTGTGCTGGGCAGTATGAATGTGATTGCCGCGGAGCTGGATCGGTAATTGAAAAATTAGAGTTTATAAGTAAGAATTAAGCAGAAAAATGTACTAACTCGTGTGCCACGGACAAGATTATCTTGTCCGTGAGGAAATTGGGAAGGACCATGGACAAGCAAAACTTGACCATGCCACCCATCAGGAAAATAAAATTTAGAATTTAGAAATAAGTAGTAAGTAGTAAAAATGTCCTGGAAAACGATTAATCGAAACGAGTCGGTGATACCCGCAGACGCAGCTCCGGTATTGGATGACGCGGTGCGCGAAAAAATTCGTTCGTTTTTCGATCGGTACGATACCAAAAAAGCTGTGTTACTTCCCGCGCTGCATATTGTGCAGAACACACTTGGGCATGTTTCACTGCAGGCGATGGTAGAGGTTGCCCAAGTACTGGAGATTCATCCCTCCGAAGTGATGGATACGTTGTCGTTTTATACGCACTTCTGGACGCACCCCAAGGGTGAAAAACTGATTACGGTTTGTCGCAGTGTTTCCTGCGAAGTCTTGGGGGGGAAAACCCTGCTGGATGAATTAAAAAATAAGCTGGGTATTGGTGAACACGAAACCACGTCGTGCGGAAAATACAGCCTGGTGACGGAAGAGTGTTTGGCTGGCTGTGATCACAGTCCGTGTATGTTGATCAATGAAAAACTCCACAAGTGTGTAAGCGTGGAGGGTTTACAGGAAATTCTGGATGATCCCGATAACGATAAGTTGGACATGCCGCGTAGTGATTTGTTTGATGCGCCGCCGGGCTCGTTCAAAAAGTCTGATATGAATGGGGCTGAGGTGGTTGGCGCTACGGATTGTTCATTGGAGACGACGTCCGATGTGCAGGAGATGCGCGAAGCGGATTGAGTGTGTATTATGGCGACGTTTGAACCAGTATTACTTCGCAATCGAGGCGTGGAAAACTCGACACAACTAAAGGTGTACGAGTCACGCGGCGGGTATAAAGCTGTGCGCAAAGCGCTCAACATGTCCTCTGACGATGTGATCGAAGAGGTTAAAAATGCCAACCTTCGAGGCCGTGGCGGTGCAGGGTTCCCAGCCGGTGTGAAGTGGGGTTTTTTGCCCAAGGATCGAACGCGCACCTTGCTCTGCGTCAACGGGGATGAATCCGAGCCACCCACGTTTTCCAATCGCGTGTTAATGGAACATGATCCGCATCTACTTATCGAAGGTACGATCATCGCCGCCTACGCCACGAAAGCGCAAATCGCCTACATTTATCTTCGCGTGGAGTTTCACGAGCAGTTTCATATTTTACAAAAAGCAATCGACGAAGCTTATGCAGCCGGATATCTGGGAAAAAATATTTTCAATAGTGATTATTCACTTGAATGTTACATCCATCGCGGTGCGGGTGCGTATGTTTGTGGTGAGGAGACGGGACTGATCGAATCGCTCGAGGGCAAGCGCGGTTGGCCGCGGATCAAGCCGCCGTTCCCCGCGGTCGAGGGTCTATTCGGGCTGCCGACGGTGGTCAACAACGTCGAAACGCTGAGCAACGTGCCGCACATCATTGAGCGTGGGGCGGATTGGTTTACGAGCATCGGTCCGTCGCACAGCAGCGG
>CBDTZI010000111.1:0-9037 GCA_965364865.1 uncultured bacterium
GCGGCCATGACCGCGCTATCCTCGAAAATCCTTACATTACAGGGGAATGGCGACTATGACGGAGTGAAGTCGCTCATGGCGGAGATGGGCAAAATCAGCCCGCAACTCCAAGCCGATCTCGATCGACTCGCCACCGCCGGCATTCCGGTTGACGTCGTTTTCGAGCAGGGCATGTCCATGCTGCCATGATCCGTAGAGTTGTATGAGTATACAGTAAATCATTATTACAATCAGACGGGCGATCATGGAGCGCCTGGCCGGGCACAGTTATCGGATTCGATGAATACTCGCCCACACCCTTAGATTCAACACATTATCGGCTCTGGTTTACCAAAGAATGGCGAATTTGTATTGCCCTGACCGGTTTGGCGTGATAAAATATCACAGCGGCGTTCTGATCAAAAACTCGACGTCTTGCGGGCTATGGGGGATCAACAGATCAAAGCCGGTAAGATACAGAGATACCTTTGGGGGATAGAAGCGATCATCGTGCTCCATAGTAAGTTCGGTTTTATGGATCAACCACGGAATTCGTCTCGTGGATTCCGATGCGCGCAGGTTCTACCCCGGTTATTATACCACCCAACTTTGTATCTCGCCCTTGGATTGTTTTTCCTTTTCTCGTCAACCTCGCAAGCGCAAGAGTGCAGCTGCCCGTCAACCCAGGTCGATTGCCCCGCCTGCGACGACGGGATCGACTGCACCGCTGACCTGTGCACGCTTTCGGGTGATTGCTGGCACCTCGCCCAGACCTCACGATGTGATGACGGATTAGCCTGTACCAACGACGTTTGCAATGTAGCTGAAGGTGTGTGCGATCATGTTCACAAGGGCGATCCCGCTTGCGTGGGAAACTGTTGTAGCCCGGGCGATGGGTGCGTCGAGCCTACTGGAGAATGTATTCCTTGCGTGGTCAACGCTGATTGCGATGATGGGTTAGTCTGCAATGGCTTGGAACGATGCTCCAGCGGAACGTGCCTGTTCGGCACCGCCATCGACTGTAGCCACCTGGACACCCTCTGTACGGTGGGGGTGTGTGACAACGATCTGGCGGATTGTGTGGTCGTCCCGGCCAACGATGGGGGTCAGTGCGACGACGGCGATCACTGCACCGCGGTCGATTTCTGCGAAGCGGGGATCTGCACCGGCAGCTCCCACCCCAACGCCTGCGTCTCGCTGATTTTGGAATCAATTCCCAGCGGATCACTTTCTGTGGGCAATGTGGTTTCCGTTCAACTCAAAGCCTACGCACTGGGTTGTGGCTCATTACCACCCGGCTCAATGTGTCAGCCTGGACAGCATGAATTAGCCGGCGTGAACGCGATTATCGAATGGGATCCTGCTTATTTACAGTTGCGGGGGAACATCGAAGCTTGTCGATTGTGTGACGGTGGAACCAACGTCGGGTTGGGATGCCTGAGCAACGCGGATTGCCCGGGTGCGGTTTGCGATCGGCCACAATCGTGCATCGATCAATCCTCTTGCCCCCAACAAACGTACCACTGGGCCTCGTCCACATTCCCACAGGATTTAAGCTTTGATTCGATCAATGTGCCCGATCCCACCACCGCATTTGGAAACGACGGCGATGCGTTTTACGCCTCGAACCGACAAGTCACTTGCCCCGGTTCCGAACCCGCCTGCGTGGCCACCGTCGCCCAGGGTGGATTACATGTGACCACTTTTGAATTTGAAGTATTGAGCCTGCCCCCTTCCCGAACCACCGACGTTCGCTTTATACCCTGTCTTGGTGGCGTCAGTAAAACACGGGCGATCAGTGATGCCATCGTGGTGTTCAACAACGACATCACGCTCCCATTGGGATTGTGTGATCTGGGCAGCAACATTCCGTTTGATCCATGCGATCTGGACGAACAATGTCCGGGTGGCGCCTGCACCATCACCGCGGAACAAATTGATTTTGCCAGTTGCAATCTGCCCAGCGCAACCGCATCGGGCAGCCGATATATCGACGTCACTCCAGCACCGGGAGCGGATACCGTGGCGTTGCGAGTAACGGGCAGCGCGACCGATCCCGAGGTTTCGTGTGTTTCGCAATATGTACAAGCCGACGGTTCGCTCGGCGACATTCCGGTTTATTTTACACCCGCACAATGGGGTACCGTCTCGGTTTATGGCGACAACCTTAGACCAGGCACCTCCTATTTTATTCGTGCGGATTGCGGAGCGACCCCCGGCGAGGTGTTGTCTGACCCGGTCGGTGCGACGACCTGGAAGTGGGGCGATGTGAACATGGACGCCCGAGCGGACGTAGCTGATATTCTTCGCGTGGTCGATGGTTTTTTAGGTGTTTTTGTCCGCAAAGCAAGCCCCTGCACGAGCAACGCTCAATGCACCGACCCCATTTTGGACAACCCGTTTTTTGAATGTAACGTAGCCGAAGGTTTTTGCGTCAGCGCAACCACCCAGGGGACCGACTTGATTAATGCCAACCCGGGTCAGTTTGGGTGTCAACCTGACGGCAACAACGACATCGCGGATGTGCTGCGAAGTGTTGATGCCTTTTTGGGTTTCACCATCCCCTGCAGCGCCCCCTGCCCGTAACCCAACAGGTCACACTTGATCACCCGACGCACGAAACCCCATTTTGAATGCCGCATCATGTATGATCCCCGGCGAATCGTCGTTTGTGATACCCATGAGGGATGGCACCACATGATTTGGACTGACGGGTACCACTGATTCCACCGACCGATGTACAACAACAGTGGCGTCTGGTTATAGAAACCGGGCGCCACTTTTTTAGATCATACTATTTCATTGGAACCTAGAGGGTTATCTTGGTCCTGAAAAGGTGAATTTAATGAACCGATTGGCTCTTCACTGATTCTCTCAAAAATTAGCTGGCATAATTTAGTATGATTAGGCATTAGGACTAAAGGAATTGGACCATAATTCATAATTTCAAGCGTAATTTTACCACGAAATGTATTATGAATTGTTGGTGCCGTCATATGTACAACTAAACCTAAACGAGCAAATCGACTCCTACCTTCAACACGTGCTGCTAATTTCCCTGTTGGTGGTAGTTCAATTTTTTCGAGTGTTGTCGCAATTATCAATTCGTTTGGTTTTATTGTAACTCTACCATCTTCAGACCTTGGTAAATGTTCCATATGCGGCCGTAAATCGGGCAACTCAATATCATCAAGATTGATATTAACATTTAATCCGCGGGTATTGTAAAGATCAGGCTTGAAACGTTGAATATCATCACTAATACGTAAATCAACAGCAGTGGGGGCAAATTGATCATCATCCGGTGAAGGATCAATAATAATGTGACCCTCCGCAATTGCTTCTCTTATCTGGCGATTTGTAAGTATCAAATACTAATCCCATCAACTTGGAACAAGGTCTCGTTTGTTGATAATTTTTCCATCACTACCTCCCGAACCTGGAATTATCACTCTTAATTGATCCGGCATAGAATCATCAATCCATACCGATACCTCGCCATTTACTGGTGATGTTGTAGGCTCTGAAGACACTTTAACACTATTTTTATCCGTTACGAACTCAAGATGTTGAGTAGTCCCTCGTATTTCTACTGGAATTGTTACTATATACTCACCATCGAAAATACTAGAACGTACTTTGCAGTTGATAAATATTCTTCTCATCTTCCCTTACCCTAGTCTCGCTAACAAATTCCAAACACAATGCACATTCTATCGGAATTATCATCAACATAGCAAGAAGATTATTATTTTTATTGATAAATCGGTTTTTTTGTAAAAAATCGCACAATAGGCGAGCCTTGATCATTTCAAGGCTTCACCCTAAGCTTCATGTTATCATGAAACTGTGCAAGTTTAGGTAAGTTATATGGACCTTGAAAAACTCAACCAGCGTATTGCCGAAATCGAACAGGAAGTGGCGGCCCAGACCGGAGCCACAAAGGAAGTCGATGCGCTCCGCACCCTCGAAACGAACGTACTGGGTAAAAAAGGTACGCTCGGTTCGCTGATCAGCGGCATCAAAGACTATCCCGCTGATCAGCGGGGGCAAGTCGGTCAAACCATTAACGCCGCCAAACAGCGCGTCAAAAAAATCATCGACACACATTTAAGCGCCCTGCAATCCTCCGACGTAGCCGCCGACGCCTCCAAAGCTGCCACCTTCGACCCCACATTGCCCGGAAAAACCAGGCCAATGGGCAGTGTCCACCCGGTCACTGCGGTGCAGTGGGAAATCGAACGTATTTTCGAGCGGCTCGGCTTCACCGTGGAAGACGGCCCCGAAATGGAATCCGAACACAACAACTTTGAAGCCCTCAACATCCCAGCCAACCACCCCGCACGCGACATGCAGGACACCTTTTGGCTGAAAAACAAAATGGTCCTTAGAACCCATACCTCACCCGTGCAGCACCGCTCGATGTTGAAATTCGGCGCACCGCTTCGTGTTATCGTGCCGGGCCGCTGTTTTCGATACGAAACCATCGACGCCTCTCACGAAAACACCTTCCATCAGGTAGAAGGGCTTTTAATCGACCGCGACATCTCGATTCCCAATCTCATCGCAATGGCCAAAACACTATTGAACGAAGTGATGGGTCGCGAAGTTAAGGTTCGCGTCAGGCCCGGCTTCTTCCCGTTCGTCGAACCGGGTATCGAACTCGATATGAACTGCGAAATCTGCGGCGGCTCGGGATGTGCGACGTGTAAAAACTCCGGCTGGGTCGAAATTTTACCCGCAGGCATGGTCCACCCCAACGTACTCAAAGCCGGCAACATCGATACTGAAATTTACACCGGCTTCGCGTTTGGACTCGGTCTCACGAGACTCGCAATGATGAAATTCGGGATTCGCGACATCCGCGTATTAAACTCCGGCGACATCAGACCCATCGTCGCCCTCGAACGACTCGGCGGACCGATGATCACCAACAACAACGCCACAAAGTAAGATAGTCATTATAAAAGAATCGTAAAAGCCTATGTTAATCTCAATAAACTGGATTCGTGAATACGTCGACCTACCCACCAATCTCGATCCGCGCGAATTGGCCGAAAAATTTACACGCACCACAGCGGAAGTCGATGATGTCACCCACATCGACATCGACGCCAAAGGTCTGATCGCCGCACGCACAATAAAAATCACCCCCTTGCAGGGAAAACAAAACCTCAACCTCGTGGAACTCGACATCGGCAAAGGTAAAACCGCCGAAACCGTCTCCGCCGCTCCGGTTATCCACGAAGACATCAATGTCGTCTACGCACCCCCCGGCTCGTACATCAAAGCGTTCGGCCAAATCACCGAATCTCAGGTCGCCGGACACAAAAGCGTCGGCATGATCTTGCCCGGCGATGCGATCGGCATCATGATGGCGGTCCAGGAAGCAATTTTTCTTTCCGACGAATACAAACCCGGTGACAAGTTACCAACAGAATTATTCGACGACTGGATCATCGAAGTGGACAACAAATCCATCACCAACAGGCCCGACCTGTGGGGCCACTACGGCATCGCCCGCGAGATCGCCGCGATCGAAAAACTACCGCTAAAGCCTTACCCGGTGGTGCCCATTGAGGAACTCGCCAGCGATTCATTACCCACCATCGAAATCAACATCGCGGATCCTGCGGCCTGCCCACGATACAGCGGAATTTTATTCGAGGGCGTTCCCACACAACCCGCACCCTTATGGATGCAGCTGCGTCTCGGCCATGTCGGCATGAGACCCATCACCGGACTGGTCGACCTGACCAACTACATCATGGCTGACCTGGGCCAACCCATGCACGCCTTCGACGCCGCACACGTCGATCGAATCGAGGTCGACTGGGCCAAGGAAGACGAACTATTTACAACACTCGACGGCATGGAACGAAAACTTTCCAACGACATGCTCATGATCTTATGCGACGGCCGATCGGTCGCATTAGCCGGTGTCATGGGCGGACTGGAAACCGAAGTCTCCGAAACCACCACCACACTGTTATTAGAATCCGCTAACTTTGAATCTGCGACCATACGCAAAACCGCAACCCGACTGGGCCTGCGTACCGACGCCAGCGCACGATTTGAAAAATCACTCGACCCCTTGCACACTGTTCTGGCGATCCAACGATTTGTCGAACTCGCAAAACCGATGTACCCCGACATGAAATTCGCCAGCGGTCTTTCTGATGGCTATCCCAGACCATTCGACAATGTCGAAGTCGAAGTGAATCCGCGACACGTCGCGCGCACGATTGGCCAGGACGTTTCATTTGACCAGGCTTCTGATATTCTCAAACCGCTAGGTTTCCAGGTCATAGAAAGTGACACGGCGTGGCGTATCCTCGTACCCACTTGGCGAGCCACCGGCGACGTCAGCATCGAAGCCGACGTCATCGAAGAAATCGCACGCTACCTCGGCTACGACAACCTTGCCCCCGCCATGCCCATGGTGTCCATGCGAAAATTTGAACCTCACGCACTTCACGAACTCGAGCGAAACGCGCTCGAATACTTCACCACCGCCTGCGACTACAACGAAATCCACGGTTACCTCTGGTACAACACCACATGGATCGATCAACTCGGATATGATCCGGGCGATTGCATCGAACTCATGAACCCCGCCGCCGACGGACTGCACCGCATGAGACATTCGCTCATGCCCGGTATGCTCGCCGCGGTGAACAACAACCGATTCTATTTTCCGGCCTTCTCCATGATTGAACTCGGCAGCACCTTCAACCCCGGCAAGAACAATGATACTGAGTGTAAACACATCGCCTGCGTGCGCGCCGCTCGCGGTAAAAAAGTCGAAGACGGACTGTTCAGCCAACTGCAAGGTGACTTAGCTGCCTGGGTCTGGCAGCGTTTCGGACGAAACATCGATTTCGTACCGACCGATGCCCAGCCCCATCGACCGTGGGAACATTCTCAAAAAATTGCGTCCGTCATGCTCGATTCCACCATGGTCGGCACCATCAGCATCGTACCGATGACACTCCGAAAGAAGATGGACGAACACCTGGCTTCGTGGGGTGTGGCATGGATGGAAATAAAACTCGACGGACTGGATACCATCAAACCCATCACCGAAAAAATGGGAAAAATTCCCGATTACCCGCTGGTAGACATGGACTTTTCCTTCGTTATCCCCAAAACCACGCGCTATCGCGATGTCGCAAAAAACCTCAGCCTTTTTCAACACCCACTGCTCAAACACATTCGCTACGTCGGGCGATTTGAAGGTGACGTGGTCGGCCCCGACAGCCGAAGCATCACCATCCGCACCGTCATTGGCGACGACCAACGTACACTCGTCGATGAAGACACCAACAATTTCCAATCGGCGATCGAAAACCACCTGCAAAAAATCGGCTACAAGATGCGCTAACCATGCGACAAGTAATTAATGATTTCTGCGCAACACCTGAGCCGCATGCAGGGTTTAATCCCGATTTGTCGGGAGCTTGCGCGGCGACACGAATGCCAAAAACTTACGAATCACGGGTGCCACTGGCGGCTTGTCCGCCAGTGTTATTACGAACTCAGATAAACTTACAAAATCCACACAAACAAATAGTAATTAATGGCACCCAGATACGACAGCTTCCCCCCTTACCAAGGGGGTACACATGGGGGTGCCCACCCGTGATCGCGTGTTTTATACTCTTGATTTCCCTCGCCTCCTGCTCGCAATACATCGACCCCAACGTACCCGAACCGATCCACCCGCTCGTCGATCCCGAACTCAAAACCCCCTACGAACTTTACCGACCCTCAAACTACGACCGCAACAGCGCCTGGCCGCTGATCGTGGCTTGTCACTCTCAACCGGGCGACTCGCCCAACAATCAAATTCGCGATTGGACGCTACTGGCTGAAACTTACGGCTTCGTCGTCGTCGCACCCAAACTCGAAGGCACAAAATCTTTTTGGCCGCCCTCAGCCCTTAAACAGATCGCACTACAAAAACAGGACCAGCAGCGCATCCTCGCCACCATCCGACATGTACGCGCCAGCCACAACATCTCTGACGATCGTATTTTTATTCACGGCTTCTCCGGTGGTACACACGCGGCTCTTTACACCGGCCTGAATAATCCCGACATCTTCCGCGCCATCAGCATCATCAAACCCTATTTCAACAGCGGCTTTCTCGCAGACATCAAACGTGCATTAGACCCACACCAGCTCGTTTACATCCATTACAGCATTGACGATTCGCTTATGGGTAAAAACGCCAGACGGTGCATCGATTGGCTGCGCGCCAGGGGGATCGTTATCAAGGAAGATTCATCTGGTTCCGCACGTCGCATCGAGTGCCAACGCACGGTAGAGTTTTACCAGTCCATCATCCGCAACATGCCCTGGCTACAGATTCGCGCGTTTCCAAAAAATCGAAACAAACCACTGGAATTCCAATTCAAACTTCGCAGCTCGTTTCAACCGCAACATATTCAATGGATATTCAGCCAGACCGACGCGGATGCAACCGAAAATAACAACGGTGAAAGCCACACAAAAAAATTCACCCTCGAATCACCCGTCCACGAATTCCCAAGCGCTGGCCTTTACACCATTACCATCGCCGTCCAGGACTCCACCGGCCAACAACACACTCGCTCCACTACCCTCGCCGTCCCCAGCGGCAAGCTTACAACAACAAATCCCAACCCGAGTAATAACTAATACAATAGCTATCAACCATACTATTTTGTGCGTCACGTTTTCTCGCATTGTGGGTAATCACAGGATAAACAGTCACAGTTTCCGATGGCGGAAGCTAATTCCCAGCCCGGCAGGGGCACTGCAACATCTGGCAGCTACATTCTCTAAACAAGGGCCATTCCAGAACGTAAATAGCTCTTATCGCACTATAAAACGATCTCCAAAAAAACTTTGAAATTTCTTACCAAATAATTTGACAAATGTTGTAACGTAGGTCATAATGTAAGTAACTGCTTACGAAACATAGTAATTAGGAACTCAAGAATGGCTAGACCCAGCCAAACGGACCAGAAACGTAAGAAGCTGCTGCCGATTGTAGCGCGGGCACCCGCCGATG
>CBDTZI010000112.1:0-9010 GCA_965364865.1 uncultured bacterium
AGGTATGATTCTTTGCAACTTACCCATGTTGCAAAGAATCATACCTTTTTCACAAACAATGGAGGCATCGCGCGTATAGATCGAATCGAGTCCGGTACGTTGATCATGTGGAAGGAAATGGACCTTTATGTCTAACTGACTAAAAATCGCGATGAACTTTTCGTATTCTTCGACCGCTTGATCGTAGTTTGGAAGGTCAGTGTATCCCAGCTCGCGCCATTGGCGATCTATCGTCATTTGGCTATCAAATCCGTCCTTTGCATGTTTGACAACTACATGGCGTATCACTCCAACGTCCGATTGAGAACATGTTATCATGTTTGAATTCCCTTCATCGCTCAATTTTTCATTCATTATTCTTCATCAAATCACTATCCAATCGACGACGCTTGATCCCGACATAAATGTATATCGGAATTCCCAACGAAAGAAGCAGGACTCCCCAGACAACAGCCTCCAAGCCCAAACCGACGACCGCCCACATCGAGTATATCAAAGCGCCGATGGCGATCAGGCTTCCTTTTACCGGGGTGATGATGCTGAGGTGCGCTCGTGGTTTGAGTATGATGATGAGCGAGGCTGCAGCAGAAGCGGTGTATGGTATCAGGCAGGTCAGCGTAGCCAGCAGAATCATAAACTCGAACTGCTTCAACAAGCCCTTATTGAATTGCATGGAGATGAGTATCGTGGCGAAGACGCTCGAGATGACGATCCCGAGAACGGGTGTACCATTGGAAGAAACGCGACTAAATATCGCTGGAAACACACCGTCGCGCGCCGCGGCAAGCGGAAGTTGACCCTGCATGAGAATCCATCCGTTGAGTGCACCAAAGCAGGCAATCGCAGCACAGGCTGCGGTTGCATATCCCGCCCACGATCCCCAAAGTTGAGTCGCGGCTTGTGCGAATGGCGCGTTCGACGTGGCTAGTGTTTCCGGTGGAATCATACCCATCACCGCGACGGATCCAAGAATGTAAACCGTAGCGGCGATGATTGTTCCCAGAATCGTAGCTCGCGGAATAGTGCGCTGCGGGTCTTTAATTTCCTCGGCGGGGATGGTGGCTGATTCGAGTCCCAGAAACGCCCAGAGGGTTAGCGCTGCGGTAGCATTAATCGCCGACGGCATTGATTGACTGCTCCTGTTGAACGGGGTGAAATTTTCTGGGTCAAAATAGAACAAACCGAACCCAGCCACCGCGAGTAACGGCAGGATTTTTAACACCGTTGTGACAACTTGAACGAATCCGGCGTAGTGTACGCCGATCCCGTTTATCAAGGTAAGTAACCAGATAGCCGCGATAGCGACAGTGCATGCCAGAATGGAATTCGTGCCAAGTGAGGGCCAAAATATTGCGAGATAGCTGATCATAGCTACGGTGATCGCCGCGTTCGTAACCCAGATAGAAATCCAATAGCCCCACGCAACTAAAAAAGCAGGGAATTCGCCAAATCCCTCTCGGCTATACGCATAAGGCCCGCCCGCTTTGGGTAAGATTCGGCTCAGTCGACCAAACACCATCGCAAGTAAAATCGCACCCGCGGTTGTGATCACCCAACCGAGTATACTGACGCCCCCGAAGACTGCTAGCGTAGCAGGGAGGAGGAATATACCCGAGCCGATCATGTTGCCAACGACGAGAGCTGTAGCTGTTAACAAGCCCAACTTTTTTCGGCGAAGCGATGTACTTGTAGAACTTGTCGAACATGACGTCACGTTGATCAATCTGTTAATCTCTCTACTTGCGCCGAACTCGACGGAACTATACATGGCAAAAATCATTCAAATTATTATCGTTGATTATAATACAGGATGAGAGGATTTGAAATCCTTCATCTTTCGTTAATTGCGTGTATAATTCGCTCAGGTGTTTTATTGTAGTCCGATGTTACCGCCACCTCAATCACCGCTATCATGCACAGTTTGCATAGCCCAGTCGCCTCTGGATCGGTGACATTCACACAGACTTGTTTCGCTTCTGCAGGGTTCTCTACCGAATACGCAGATTCTTGGGAATTAGCAGTCGTTGTCCAGGGAAGATTAGGTCCGGATCACGTCCGATCGTCCCTCGATTGGCATCATGGATTGCAGACGAGAGGATAGCTCGCTCGTAGTAATTGTGGTCCAGAAGCGTAAGCGTGTTGTTAGGTTCAGCAATGTAAAAAGAGTAACTATTTTTTGTTGCAGGCGATGCGAATTTCCAGATCTAGCTGTTTATATACTTCCTCAGTATCTCGTGCATTTGTGGCAGCGTCTCTAAGTCGATCGAAGATTGCGCTTGGGCATGGATAACTGCGACTAGAGGACCTCCCAACATCGATTCGAAGTCGATCGTGGCAAGCTCTTGACCTGGTGTAGGCATTGCTATACTCCTTTACGATTTGAGGGATAAATAAAATGTCGATACGCCATACTCGGGCACACAGTAAATCGATAATTCCCCAAATCACCCGTACCCAAACGAACATCGACCCATGATATTAATTCAGTCTCCTCGATTCAAAACATCACGCATGGGAACTGAAAATATAACTAACCCATCAATAATGAGCTAACAAAATCGTGAAAGCTCAACAATTACCTGTCTAGGTATCACCTAAATAGGTGATACAACATATATGTACTTAATGCTTTAGTGACACAGTATCTAGTAAGAAAAATTACTATTGGCCATTACTTTGTTTCAGCCAATGTCTCAAACGCCAATAAAATATAAAATTTTATAAAACAGGCACCCCTTGTTGCTACATGCTTGGTCAGGTGTATACACATAGAACCAGCAATGGGTCACATCCAAAAACGAATTCGCAAATGCCCAAGTCCATTCGGGTCCCATACCAACAATAACATCGAAATTTCAAAATCTTATCCGTAGTCGGAAGGGGGTACACTTATGAGAACCCGCGCATATCGTTTAGGGGGTGATTGGGATTTGTAAGCGCTGGGGACCCCCTAGGGACTTTTATATTTCGTGAACATTCAAATCCGTTGTATGTAGAGACGTAAATACATTGTGCCGTACACGCGAATCGGTGCGGGCTTCGGTTAAGTCTTACATGCTCGAAAATGGTCCCATGCTCAAAGTGTCAGAATCTTAACACAGAGACAGTCTCGAAAACCCCTGTAAATCCAGCCGAAAACAATGGTCAAACCGCGCGAGATGGATCATATCTTAGTGTGCGTGTTATGTGTCGGGTCCACCATATAATGATTTTCTCCTACACGCCGAATGAACACGTCAAACAATATCGTTTCGTCAGCCTGATACATTCTAGAATTATGCGTGTTCCTTTGTATGTACAAGGGCACGACTTTGCAGTTCGTCAGGCTGCACATCCTCAATGTGTGTCGCGATCCACCATGTAGCGTACTTCTGTAGGTTTCATTCACCGATCGGATCACTACATAAACAAGCCGACGGCGAGAATCGAACTCGCAACCCCAGCTTTACGAATTAGCTAATTTCAAAGGCTGATAGGATTAGAATACACTATATATATAGTACATAATCGATATTTGCATCAATTGCAAGTGTTAGCAAGTTATCGCGTTTCTAAGCACCCTATCGCGGTATTCGCAAACCGAAAACGGTAGTTACCGTGCATGTTATTTGTAATATTGATCGTACCGTTGGTATCCCTTCAATTCTATTTCGTGATATAATTCCAACAATAACACATCTAACAACCCAATAAATTTTGGAATAAACTCAGAGACATCTTCCATGAACTCCACAAGATTGTTATGTGTTATTTTGGATTCTATGTACAGCAGGAGTGTATGATATGACCAATGAAAAAAAGTAGTGTTAACATCCTCATCCATTCCTTGCACAGAAACAGCGGGAATATCTTTGGCGTATTGATAGTTGTTGACAAATGATTTTGCACATTTAGGATCAAAATGTGACGACATTTCATCCCTGATTTTTATCACCATTAAGATAAGAGAATCAAAGTGTTTGGCAGTAACCTGATCCCAAATCTCGCATGTTGTCTTGTTATTATGGAGTAATTCCCGGCTGATAATATCATTTGTATTACCATGTCGCACTACACAAATAGCTTCATACACCCATCCACAACAGGTAATGAATGACATCAATTGATCCATTCGCGAAAGTGCATCATTCTTACTTCTAAGTGGATCATACCATCGGTACGTTGAACGTATTGAATCAAGAGCTATCATCAAGCGTACAGTATACTCAGCCTTAGGATGCATTAATTGATTGTTTTTACTCATCCACCACCTCAATCACCGCTTCCGTACGTGGCAGGCACAACTCCACCGCGTCCAGCTCCGATGTTTGCTTCCAAAGCTTCACCGCTTCCGCTGGATTCAGTCCTGACTCCCTGACTTGCTGGATCAGTTCATCGATCTCAAGACCGAGCATCCCGCAATCCTTGCAGAAAAGGTGTGCGCGCTCGAGTGGTGTCTCCGTATTCTTCATGCCCGGAAGGATCACTACGACGAACACAACCACTGCCAACACGGGGATCAATAGCGCTGTGCGTTTACCGTTAGATGAACACCTATGCCATTTGAGCATGATTATCTAATTGCCATTCTTCGCCGCCAAATCACGAGCGCACCAATCATAGTAATATCATCGTTCATCGTTGGACATGTGCCTCTTGAGGAACGATGTAACCGCTTCACGCGAGAGATCGGCTTCATCGCTCATCCAGATCAGATGGCCACACGATTCCAACACGAATATCTCGGCCCGCGGCACCTTCTGAGCAACAAATTCAGCGTGCGAAAAGGGAACGTTGCCGTCGTGCCGTCCATGCACCACGAGCGTTGGGCAGGCGATTTTCTCAACGGGGTAAACCGGTAAACAGGCGAATTGCTTGAGATCATTTTTCAGCCCCAATTTTCGAACGCTCATGGGCACGGCACACCTGAAAAGCTGACGTGGCCACTTCCATTGTGCGGGGTGTTTCATCACGTCGCGGACACGCTGGTTGATGCGTGCTTCATCGAATGTCTCGGTCGCCCGAAACATCCTCTTGATCATGAATTTTGGTGCCCAACGAACCACAAGCACGAAGATGATCCAAACCATGAAATCCAATATCAAATTTGCTGCATCTGAAAAAAGAACGCGGACCATCCATACCTGTGTCGTCTGACTCGGCTGAGTATGGTGACCTGAAATGGCGGCCATCATGACCAATGCCCGAACTCGCTCTGGGTGCCGCAAAGCCAACGCCAGCGCCGTTGGACCGCCGCCGGATAAACCGACCACCGCAGCACGCTCAACACCCAGAACATCCAGTAGTGCCGCAATTGCGTCAGCGGCGTCGTCGGGGGTTTCACCGGATGTGAGAGGTGTTCTGAGATATCCGACTCGTGAAGGCGCCAGGAGGGTGTAGCAATCCGCCACCTTCAAATCGTCCCCAAGCTCAATGCCCTGATCCCAGCCTCCCACACCGCCGTGTAATACAACAACCACGGGTCCCTGCCCTTTCTGGGCATATTCCACGTCACCCAAGGCGGTCTTGGCGACAACGCTCCCCGAATGCAATCGTTTGAGTGCGGTATGCCGCCAGAGGAAAAAACTGACCATCACGGCCGCCATGAGCGAGCCGGCCAGAAACACAATCCATGTCGCCATTGGAGGTTGTCCCGTTTGTAGTTGAAGCTTGAAGGATTCTCTTTCGTACTATTGATCAGACTACGCGGCTCGGCTGACAAGAGCAAATACCCTATACCCTTGAGGAATCCTCCGTCTCCCAATCACCACCATACCAATCGTGACCAGAAACATGGTAATACATTACGGTATACATGTCGTGATCGTAAATGGATACGGCGTGCCAAGCCACGCGTCTACATCCTTGAGGACATCCGCAATACCGACATTCGATTTTGGACTAAGATCAGCCGGTTGCAGTTGTGCACGCGACTTACGAGGCTCTAGAAAACCTAGCCACTTATCCACCACATTCAATACATCGGATATAGATGGTTGGGTAGCAGTTGTGAATCCTGACAACGGTGTAACTACATCACCCCACTTAGCGGTATCCACTTTCAATGGCGGCACTGAAAAGTTGGCATTGTTTGTTAAATTACCATCAGAAGACTTATCCACAGCCTGAATCAGATATCGCGATCCGGGTGCAACCTCTTCACCGTAAAGCTGGACCGTACCCACTGTCGTCCAATCCATCCAGTGAGGAATGGTCTGCAATTGTGATGCCCAAAACATTGTCGAACACGCACCCCCTTCGCAGAAATGTACAGGCTCACCAGCATAACGAATCTGGTCGTTACAAGCGGCGTTCGGTCCAATGTTGTCCAAGGTCACACGAACCGCCACTTCCTGACCTGTCCATGAAGGATCGTCAGGAGCTGCGAATCCGATGAATCTGGACTTCGGATACGTAAAAGTAAAGGCACCACCACCCGCAATAGTACCGCCACAACTTGCGCCTTGGCAAAGGGAATCGTTCGGCACGCAATTACCATTGGGACAGCCGAATGAATCCATACACGTCAGGCCGACACGTGAACCGCTATCACAGGTTAGACAAGGCAGACCGTAATTGTCACCGCCACCACAGGCGAGTGTACCCGGAGAGTACGGATCGGGTAGAGGGGGTAGAGGAATTGTTATTACGCATGCTACGAAAGTGCCATCTGCGATTTCGCATTCATCCGGTCGCAAGTTGCTATTGCAATCTGGACTTTCATGAGTGTCAATATCGCATCGATCCCACTGAAGATTTTCGTTGCAGTCGCAATCTGTGATTGCCAGTAATTCTTCGAAACCTGGATGAAATTTGCTGCAATTGTCAACTAGGGCTATCGCATCTTCGTCGACCTCTGTAACCCACGCTGCATTGACATTCTGGTTAAGTTGAATTGGTGCGAGTCCGAATAAGCCCGTATCAAATGTTTCTTCTCCACCTCCACCAGTCTTCGTAAAAGTAAACCTTGGTTGTACATAGAGGGTGGAAATATAAGTACCACCGTTGCAATGAGTTTTAGT
Organism: uncultured bacterium; assembly: GCA_965364865.1. GTDB lineage: Bacteria > Planctomycetota > Phycisphaerae > UBA1845 > UBA1845 > CBDTZI01. The sequence continues at coordinate 7,002 of CBDTZI010000112.1, forward strand.
GGCGGTGAGTGTGCTTTGTGGTGTACCTGGAATAAGGCCACCTGGAGACAAATCGACCGTCGTATCCCAAAGTTCGGGATCCTGACCTCCGTTGAAGGTTACGGTAATGGGTGAAACGCTTTCCAGGCTCATTGCGACGATTTCGATATCAACCGATACAGATGTGCCTGAGGGTAATGTACACTTTTCGAAGGGATCATCGACCCGTTCAATCTGGGTGTCGGTATCGCCCGCACCCGGGATTTCCAACGGAACTCCTCGCAAACACAACTGTCCGACAAACGGATCCGAACCGGAGCCAAAAAAATCGGCGGGAATCGGGGGGTTTTCCGGCGTACCAAAATTCTCACACATACTTCCGTCAGAGGACGAAACCCAGAAATCATTGTAAGGAGGGCCAGCACACTCATTCTGCTGTGTTACAGACATCATCATAGGCTGACCTGGTTGACTGCACTCTACGGCCGGACCGACGACATGGGCAAACACTGTTCCGTCACCCTCATCAACGAACTTTACGTTCTGATTTGGGCACCACGTCTGCGGACCAGAATAGACTCCGTTTCTTGCTGGATCTTCACACTCAACTTGCGTTAGCAATGTACAGCTGGCTGTTGTCACCGAGGGGCAAGTCGAGCCTGAACAATCTGCATTAGATGAACAAGGCTGACCAAGCTCAGGGCCCGCAGCGCATTTACCCGCTTCGAGTATAAAGCAACACCCGCCTGACTCACATTCATCGGGCAAACCATTATTGTTTACGTCAAAACTGTTTCCGTTGAGTATATCTTGCTCGTCGAGGATTCCATTGGGCTGACAGTCACAGGGATTCGGATTGCATGTAGCACCGTTGCCAAGGTATATGGCGTTTTGCAAGATAATACCATCTGAACAAAAACCTTGAGTCGTCACGATACAGTTTGGCGCAGTGAGGATCTCGTTCTGACAACATGCACCACAAGGCCAGGAGCAAGTCTGCCAGCCCAGCCACAGCATATAAACTTGACCGACATCACACCAGTCGGCGTCACCGTCACAGTCGACATCACACCGTTGTAGAGCTGCACTTGCATTTGGGCAGTGGCTTGCGGGGCCCCCCGGATCTAACACACCGATGGCACATTCGATGGCGTTTATCACATCGCTAATGCTGACGAATTGTTTTATGTTAGGCGGTGTGGGACAAGTTTCTGCGCTGATATTATTCCACATGTGGCCTTCGCAGGGGCATGTCTGTGCTTCAACACGCGATCCGAATGTCGTTATCACGACAACTATACAACCCCATACCAATGCGGAAAACCGATTTGTGCTCATATCCACTGGAGATCTCCTTTCCCAACGCCCAGACACAGTTACTACTGTAATTTGATGCAAGTGATAGAGTGATCTTGATATTAGACAATCAGGATCATGACGCTCCATCGACCTACTACAGGAAAAGGAGAATTGGGTCAAGTCGGTGCCCCAAATTTAGTGCTTGCTGATTTACTCTTTAACGCGTCCATTGCAGGTTACGAGTGTATATAACCCCATTGATCTGACCTCTGATTTTGGTCCAGTTCAAGCGATAGCATACTATCTAGGGCACATAAGTAATTGGAGAATCCAATCTCAGCCAGCTCCAATTCAATCCCAACCTGTTGTGCAAGCTCAATCGAGCCATCGTATAGATTTGGACATCGAATGATGAATCGTTCGCCTGTGTTCTGGTCAATGGCTTCGAATGTGTTGTGACCAATCAGAATGTCATACCCACTGTCGCCAATGACTTTGATCAATGATTTGGTGACGGCATCCATTCAGATTAATCCTGTTTATTCCAATCTGTTTTGATCCAAACACTAATCATCATGGGCACGTCGTGATCGTAAACGGATACGGCGTACCCAGCCAGGCGTCGACACCCAGAAGTATTTCTACAATGCCTACACTTTGTGATGGATCGGGAACATTAGGCTGCAACTGTGCACGGGCTTTAATCGGATCGTCATTCCCCAACCACTTGT